>JBDTTM010000160.1:0-8812 GCA_039930605.1 Bacteroidota bacterium | reverse complement strand
GTGCTTCAGGATATTTTTGCGGGAATGATTTTTAAGCGTTTATTATTCCCCCTCAGTTTTATTTTTCTTCTGCAATTCAGCCATGCACAAGTAAAGTTGCCACCTTTCTTTTCCCCGGCGTCAGAACATTTTGCTGATTCTCTCCTGAAAAGAATGTCACCTGATGAAAGAAATGGGCAACTGTTCATGGTTGCTGCATGGAGCAATAAGGATTCAGCACACATCAAAGAACTGGAATGGCTGATCGCACAGCATGGTATTGGAGGGTTAATCTTTTTCCAGGGTGGGCCTGTCCGGGAAGCATTAATGACAAACCATTACCAGTCTATTTCAAAAATACCCTTGCTCATAGGCATGGATGCCGAATGGGGGATTGCCATGCGACTCGACAGCACGATACGGTTCCCCCGCCAGATGACAATTGCTGCCATGCATGAGGATAGCCTGGTTTATAAAATGGGAGCTGAAATTGCCCGACAATGCAGGCGGCTTGGTATTCACATCAACTTCGCTCCTGATGCCGATATCAATAACAACATGCAAAATCCTATTATCGGAAGCAGGGCTTTCAGCGATGACCGCGAAACTGTTTTGAGGAATTCGCTGCTGTATATGAACGGGCTACAGGATGGACAAGTGCTTGCAACCGCAAAACATTTTCCTGGACATGGAAATACAGATGCAGATTCCCATTTCACCCTCCCGCTTGTAAAATCTGATTCAGCTGAACTCTATTCCAATGAATTGTATCCTTTTAAGGCGCTTGCAGATTCAGGCATAGGGAGCATAATGGTGGCCCACCTGAGCGTTCCTGCATTGGATACCATTCGTGACCATCCATCCACGCTCAGTAAAAAAATTGTGACTGGCTTACTGAAAGATCAAATGAACTTCAAAGGCATTGTCTTTACTGATGCACTCAACATGAAAGGGGTGAGTTCTTGCTATAAACCTGGCGTACTCGACAAGCTTGCTTTGTTGAGCGGGAACGATGTGTTATTATATTCTGAAGATGTGCCCACTGCTCTGAAAGAAATCCACCTGGCAGTTGAGAATTGTGAAATCACACAAGCAGAAATTGACAGTCGTGTGCGGAAAATTTTAATGCTTAAATACTGGGTTGGTTTGCAGCATTTCATTCCAATTGACACCACCAATATTTACACAGACCTGAATTCAACGTACGCGCAAGGTCTTCAGCAAATGATGTATGAAAAATCTGTAACAATTCTTTCTAACAGCGATTCAATAATTCCGGTCAGGTGGATGGACTCATTGCGGATCGCTTCAGTAGTTATTGGTGACAGGAAAAATAATCCTTTCCAGGAAAAAATACTGGAGTATACGCCTTGCGAACAATATGCGATTGAAAAAAATGAAGCAGTGGACGTTTTTGAGTCGGTGAAAAAATACCTCGTGAACCATGACCTCGTCATCTTGAGTATTCATGGGACCAATATGAAGTCGGAAAAAAATTTCGGCATCACTGCGCAGGAAGAAAAATTTATTGACGAAGTGATTAATTCTTACCCGACCATTCTTGTTGATTTCGGAAACGCATATACGCTTACCCGTTTTAAGAATATCAATAAAGCCAAAGCTGTTGTGCTTGCTTATGAGGACACACCACTGATGCACGTTGCCACAGCGCAGGTCTTATTCGGTGGAGCATCGGCTTCAGGAAAAATTCCGATTTTTTCAACACCGGCTTTTGCAAAGAATTCCGGCGAAACAACAAATGGTCCAATCCGAATGAAGGCTGCCTTTCCCCAGGATGCAGGAATGGATCCTGAAAAATTATCCCGGATTGATTCCATCGTGAAAGTTGCCATAGCCGCAGGCGCCATGCCCGGCTGCCAGGTTTTGGTTGCACGGGATCAGAAGATCGTATTCAATAAAGCTTTCGGAACACATTCTTACGAAGATACCACCGCAGTTAACAACACTGATTTATATGACATTGCATCCATCAGCAAAATTGCCGGAACCGCATTGGCTACAATGAAACTTTTTGATGAAGGAAAAATTGATTTAAATAAACCTTTGTCAAAATATTTACCTGCATTAAAAAAATCGGATAAAAAATCACTCATCATCCGCGAAGTACTTGCACACCAGGCCGGATTGAAATCATGGATTCCATTCTGGAAGGAAACAATGACTGGTAGTAAATTAAACGGTTCGATATACCATCGTACTTCAAGTGGTGATTTTCCTATTCGTGTTGCGGATTCTGTTTACATGAATAAAGCTTATTCTGACAGCATCTTTAAATGGATACTCGAATCACCACTCACTGAGAAAGGGAAATATGTTTACAGTGATCTTGGACCTATTTTGATGAAAGCACTGGTTGAAAAAGTCTCAGGGCAAAAGCTGGATGATTATCTCGAAGCAAATTTCTACAGGCCTCTGGGATTGTCGCGTCTTACCTATTTGCCATCGGAAAAATTTTCACCGGAGGAAATTATTCCTACAGAAAACGATACGGCTTTTCGTCACCAACTTCTGCATGGAGATGTGCACGACCCGGCCGCTGCCATGATGGGTGGCGTAAGCGGTAATGCAGGAATTTTTTCCGATGCCAAAGACCTTGCAGTGGTCATGCAAATGCTTCTCAATAACGGAACCTATGGTGGCCGGCAATTCCTTCAGCCGAATACAATCGAGATCTTTACGAAACAGCAATTCATTCAGAATAAAAACCGCAGGGGATTATTTTTTGACAAACCTGAACCTGATCCCAAAAAAACTTCACCCACCTGTGCAGGTGCATCACTGCTTACATTCGGTCACCAGGGATTTACCGGTACCTGCGTTTGGGTGGATCCGCAATATAAACTCATCTATATTTTCCTGAGTAACCGGGTTTGCCCGGACGCCTCGAATGAAAAACTGGGAAAATTCAATGTGCGTACGAATGTACAGCAGGCAGTTTATGATGCCATCATTCGGGAAGGAGACCATTAATTTTTATTAGTTTTGAAGGATCAAAATCAATTGGAATGAAAAAATTAATAACCTATTTTATCTTCTTCCTTCTTGCAACTGGAAGTAAAGCCCAGGTTTCTTTCAATGAAACCAAAGCAGATGTTGATCTTTATTCTCAACGGGAGAAAATGACGCGCGAACGAATCGTGGCAAATAATATCCGTTCCGTCAAATCATACACGTACAAATCTGATACATCGACAAATGCAGAGGATAGTTACCTGTCTTCTGAAATGAATTATGATGAGCATGGAAATCTTCTCAACTATAAATTATACAGGAAAAATGGAGCCATTAAATATCAATATGCTTATAAATGGGATGATGCTGGCAGGAACCTGGAATTCCACCAGCTTAGGGCTGATGGCAGTACTAAATACAGGGAAGAAAATTTGTATGATGGGTCCGGTAACCAGGTAAGTTTGCGTGTATTCGGAAGAAAATCTTTTCTCAATAAAAATGAAAAAATCTGGTACAGAAGTGTTTCAAAGTTTGACGAAAAACAAAATATGCGCCAGCAGTTATTTTATTACGACAACTCTGATAAAAAACTATTCGACAGGTATGAATATGCCTATTATGATGATGGTAGTAAAAAGCAAACTGTTGAATATAACAGGAAGGGTAAAGTGAGGTTTACATGGAATTATGATTGCAACCCGGTCGGTAAACTCGAAGCAAAAAGCATGAAGGATAGCAGCACGATTTGTATCCGTTATGAAACCGATAAGGATGGAAATAAAATAAAGATCAAAGAAGAGAATGTAAAGTACGGGAAGGTCGTTCGCATCATTCACAAATATGACAGGAACGAAAACGTTGTGGAAGAGTTGAGCTATGACAAAGCAGGAAGAGCACGCTACCATTCGACTGCAGTATTTGACGACAAAAATAATTGCACTGCCCGTACAGCTTATCAGCGAAACAGCAATCAGATCAAAGAGAGATCAGAAATTGTGTATGATTCAGCAGGAAATATAATCGAATTGATTGCCTATAAAAATACTGCTACCCCTGATCGGATCCTGAAATTCAAATATTCAAGATAGAACGGATTCGTTTTTATAAATCAACTCTCTTTACAAAACTATTTGGTATTCAAAATCCTGTTTGCACCGTCCAGCCATGCTGTAGGTCCTCCTGCAACATAACCTGTGTTTCCCAATTTTTCGAAACTGGTTTTTCCTTCCACCTTACTTGCATTTACAAACCAGATGGTTGGATATCCCTGGACCTCAAAAAATTGTTGGAGTTGACTGTTCTGCACCTGCAAGTCCTGTGCTAATGGATGGTTTCTTGGGAAGTCCAATTCTACCAGAACAACATGGCTTTTCGCCCAGGCTGCAAATTCAGGTTTAAAGAAAACTTCATTTTGCAAACGCTTACACCAGCCGCACCAGTCACTTCCTGTAAAGAAAAGCATGATCGGTTTATTGGTGCTTTTTGAAATTTCCATTGCCTTATCGAGGTTGGTATTCCATGTTAATTCCTGACCCTTCACAACAAAAGATCCGGCAAGGATGAAAACAAACAGAAGTATCTTTTTCATAATATGTAATAAAAGCAGTTTATATTTTCGGAGACATTGAATGACTTATATACAACAGAACATCAATAATAAGACATTTTCAATATACATCCAACTAACAGTGATATACAGCAATGTTAATTAACATGTTACATTTCATCATCCCAAGTCTTGACCGCGTCCACCGAAGCTTTTCCCGTTGTGTGTAGCCCGGGCGAAATAGAACCGCAGGTGGAGCGTAGTTGGACTTAGTTGGCATAAAAACGGCTTCCAGTAGTATTTATTCTACTGAAAGCCGAAAAAAAAAAGTAATATTTAGGATTGCGGCTGCCTGCGTGGCGGACGTCCACTATCATCCTGTCCGGCCGAAATTCCTTCAGGTTTTGGTAACAGGACCTTGCGGGAGAGCCTGTATTTGCCGGTCTTCTTGTCAACCTCGACCAGTTTTACCTTGATCATTTCTCCTTCTTTGAATACGCCTTGCATGGTTTGCAAACGCTCCCATGTTATTTCAGAAATGTGAAGAAGTCCGTCTTTGCCAGGCAGGAATTCAACAAATGCTCCGAAGTCCATGATATTTTTCACCTTGCCTTCGTACACTTCTCCTACCTCAGGCATTTGTGTAATGCCTTTGATCCGGTTCTTCGCTGCTTCAATGCCTGCTTTGTCTGCAGATGCAATTTCAATATGTCCTTCGTTGCCGATTTCTTCAATACTGATAACGGTATTCGTTTCACGCTGCATCTCCTGGATAATTTTTCCGCCGGGTCCGATCACAGCACCGATAAATTCTTTCGCAATGATCATCTTCTCAATACGTGGTGCATGCGGCTTGTAATCTTCACGCGGTGCACTCAGCGTCTTCATCATTTCATTCAGGATATGCGCACGGCCTTCTTTCGCCTGGTACAATGCTTTCAACATAATTTCTGAAGAAAGCCCCTGTACCTTCAGATCCATCTGGCAGGCAACAATTCCTTTTTCAGTTCCTGTAACTTTAAAATCCATGTCGCCGAGATGATCTTCGTCTCCCAGGATATCACTCAGGATCGCATAGCGTCCTTTCTTGTCCATGATCAATCCCATCGCAATTCCGGAAACCGGTCTGCGGATAGGAATACCTGCATCCATCAATGCAAGTGTTCCTGCACAAACAGTAGCCATCGAAGACGAACCGTTTGATTCAAGAATATCACTGATTATCCTGATGGTATAAGGACAAACAGTAGAATCAGGCATCACCATACGCAATGAACGCATCGCTAAATTGCCATGACCAATTTCCCTGCGACCGGGTCCGCGGTTGGGTTTTACTTCTCCGGTACTGAAAGCCGGAAAGTTATAATGAAGAATAAATTTATTTGAACCTTCAATGGTAGCACCATCAATCATCTGCTCATCCTGCTTGCTTCCTAATGTTATAGTTGTGAGTGATTGTGTTTCTCCACGCGTAAAAATAGCTGAGCCATGTGTAGAAGGAAGGTAATCCACTTCGCTCCAGATGGGGCGGATAGTAGTTGAACTTCTTCCATCAAGACGCGTACCTTCATCGAGCAGGCAGTTGCGCATTGCATCACTTTCTACTTCGAAGAAATATCGTGCAAACATTCCCGACTTCTCTGCAGCCTCTTCTTCAGAAAGCGTGGCAAGAAAATCTTTTGCAATTTGTTTGAATGCAGCACTGCGCTCTTTCTTATTCGGGTTTGCAGATTTGGCAACTGCATAGCACTTGTCATAAAGCTCTGTAGTGACACGGGCTTTCAATGTCTCGTCATTCGTTTCATGAGAATAAACACGCGCGGGTTTGTTGCCGCAAAGTTCTTTCAATTCTAACTGAACCTTACATTGCGTTTTGATGGCTTCGTGCGCAAACTTGATCGCATCCAGCATTTCTTCTTCACTTACTTCATTCATTTCGCCTTCAACCATCACGATGCTGTCCATCGATCCGGCTACCAGCAAATTGATGTCTGCTTTTGCCAGGTCATCATTGTATGGATTGATCTGGAATTTGCCGTCTACTCTTGCTACACGCACTTCACTGATAGGGCCGTTAAAAGGAATATCGGAAATTGTAATCGCGCATGATGCTGCAAAACCTGCCAATGTATCAGGCATTATTTTTTTGTCTCCGGAAAGGAGCGTCACTGCAACCTGTGTGTCCGCATGATAATCATCCGGGAACATCGGACGAAGTGCGCGGTCAATCAATCGGCTGATCAGGATCTCATAATCTGACAGGCGGCTTTCGCGCTTTAAAAATCCTCCCGGGAAACGCCCTACAGCAGAAAATTTTTCCTGGAAATCTACTGACAATGGAAGAAAATCTGCTCCCACTTTCGGCTCCTGTGAACTTACTACTGTTGCAAGCAGCATGCAATCACCCATACGCACTATTACAGATCCATCTGCCTGGCGTGCCAGCCGGCCGGTTTCTACCGTGACAGTACGGCCATCACCAAGATCAAAACTTTTTATTATCGCTTTACTCATAATATTTATTTCAAAAATGTATTAAAGAAAAAAGGCAATCACTTGAATTGCCTTTCATAGTTATTTTTTATATGGAGTCATTATTCAAATCATAACACTGTTCCTGCTGCATATTTGCAAAAAGGAAAAACATTTTACTTACGGATTTTTAATTCCGCAATCAATGAACGGTATTTCGTGATGTCCTTACGGTGTAAGTAGTCAATCAAACTTTTGCGCTTTCCTACCAGAGTAATAAGTGTACGCTCAGTACTGAAATCCTTTGGAGATGCTTTCATGTGTGCTGTCATGAAATTAATCTGTTCTGTGAACAATGCAATTTGCGCCTCTGTAGAGCCCGTATTGGTCTCAGAGCCACCAAATTGCTTAAAAATTTTCTTTTTTGCAGCTGTGGTTAACATTATCTGTTTATTTTTTCTTAAAAATGAGGCGCAAATGTAATACTTTTTGGTTTCCGGACAAGAAAAATTTTGGAAAAATCAGTACACTTAGGGTTGCTTCAAACCATTGGTTTATTTTACCGTCTGATCCTGAAATCTTCATTTTATGAGTAAAAAAATACTTCTCATTACTTTTTTCCTGGGATTTGAATTGATTGGATTCGCCCAGCCCAAAATTCATTTCAATTTTATAAGCCACAATGAGGAAACAGCGCAATGGAATGCAACTCAATACTACAATGCCAACAGGCTCAAACTGATAACCCTGGCAAATTACTTCCAGGCCAATGGCATCACCTGGAATATGCAGTCGGATTGGCGGTACCTCACCGGCGTCCTTACCAAGGAAACCACGGCTTTAATGATGTCCACAAACAATAAAAATATATTACGGTGGTTGTACGAAGACAAAGGAGTTGAAATGGATCCACATGCCCATGAATCAACATACTTGTATCCTGACGTGGTGAACCTGATGGATTCTATTGGATTGCCCGAAAGTAAATTAATGGGCGGAACCATTTATAATGACAGCAATGGCGTGAATGTCTGGACCAATCTCGTCAACGGCCAATACGGAATTATTTTCCCGAATAAATTTTGGCAACCTGACTACATGATGGGTGGAGGCACACCCAACCACGTGAATGATTTGAAATATTTTGGATTCTGGAACCCGATGGACACTGCCCACTACCTCGTGCACGATTCCGCCAGTCACCTGCGGCACATTGGAGTCGGATGCGAGATAAAAATCAAAGACACCATTT
This sequence comes from Bacteroidota bacterium, assembly GCA_039930605.1. Classification (GTDB taxonomy): domain Bacteria; phylum Bacteroidota; class Bacteroidia; order AKYH767-A; family 2013-40CM-41-45; genus JAPLDB01. The sequence goes on along the minus strand of JBDTTM010000160.1, from coordinate 590 downwards.
CAGTTTCATACATCCTTTCGCAAATAAATGATGTAGTCAACAGTGTGCAGTCAGGACAATATCCATCCAACGGTTTTTATGTGCAGACCATTTTCTTTGAACAGGGAGACCTGAATGATTCGGTATTTTACAATAAGGTCATTGCAATCGCTGATAGCGTAAATGAATTGGTTTCAGCAGGTGTCGGACAATGGAATACTTTGAAAGAATCCTATAATGAATGGGAAACTACTTTCAATGCCCAGGTTTTTCAATGGGAATGCGGCCAGGTTGTGAACGAGATTAATCCTATTGAAACTACAAATACATTTCTTTACCCGGATCCGGCAAACAATACAATTAACCTTGGTCTCCACCCTGGAGATAAATTCAAAGTCAATATTTATAACGCAACCGGAAGTATTCTGTACCAGGGACAGGTTGATTATGCAAACCCGCAAATAGTCATACAGTCATTTCCACAGGGCATTTATTTTTATCAATTGACAAATGCTGAGCAGACTTCAACAACAGGAAAATTTGTAGTGGCCCGGTCAGGAGATTGCAATTGAATTTTCTAAATAAATCAGACTCACTTAACAAGTCCATTA
>JBDTTM010000159.1:0-8817 GCA_039930605.1 Bacteroidota bacterium | reverse complement strand
GAAGAAATGTTGTCACTATTAAAATTAAGGATGATAAATAATCCTGCTTTTGAAATCAAGGTTGCTGCTGAAGAACAGAATAAAATTACGCACCTTCGCCTCGAAAAATTATTTGCATGAGCCAACTCACCACACACATCCTCGATACTTCTACCGGCAAACCCGCGGAAGCAGTAGCAGTTTCTTTAGAACAGCTTGTTTCAGAATCCTGGAAAAAAATTGCAGAAGGAATTACAAATAAAGACGGACGCATTAGTAACCTGCTCGTTTCTGATGCACGGATGGACAAAGGTGTCTATCGTCTTATTTTTGAAACCGCTGATTATTTCAAAGCGCAGGACAGGAAAACATTCTATCCGAAAATTACTATTGAATTTGAGATTTCCGATGACAGCCATTACCATGTACCGCTGTTGTTGAATGCATTTGGGTATAGTACTTATAGGGGGAGTTAGCAGCCGGCCCCTGCCCCACCCCTAACCCCTAAAGGGGAATAAAACCCAAAGCATAGAAAACGAGAAAGACCAATTAATAAATATTAATGAATCATCAAACCATAACTGAACGCATGACTCCTGAAGAGATACTGGATGAACATTCACTTGCGCTATCCTTTGCATTGGAGACAAACCAGCATATTTTCCTGACGGGAAAAGCAGGGTCGGGGAAAACAACCTTGTTAAAAAAAATAGCAGACAAGAGCGCTAAGAATTTTGTAATCGCGGCTCCGACCGGTGTAGCAGCTATCAATGCTGGAGGCGTAACGATTCATTCGCTATTCCATCTGCCTACAACATGCCTGATTCCTTCCAACGATTTCATTGATGCAACATTTGCTGCCAACCGTGGCTTCCTTGTAAGTCATCTCCGGTTCAGTAAAGAGAAAAAGAAAGTATTGGAAGAACTTGAATTACTCATTATTGACGAAGTGAGTATGGTGCGGGCCGACATCCTCGATGCCATTGATTTCGCTTTGCAGTTTGTCCGAAGGAATAAAGCACCTTTTGGCGGAGTGCAGGTATTACTGATTGGCGACATGCACCAATTGCCACCAGTGACGCGGGATCACGACTGGGAAATTCTGAAGAAATATTATACAAGTCCTTATTTTTTTGATTCACTCGTCTGGAAAAAACTGGATGCAGTTCAGATTGAATTAAAAAAAATATACAGACAGCAAGATGAGAGGTTTGTTTCGATCCTGAATAATGTGCGCGACAAGCAATTGGAGATCGATGATTATGAACAATTGGACAAGCGATATCAACCCGGATATAAACCGGCAGAAAAAGGATACATCATCCTCACCACACATAATAAGAAGGCAGATCTTGTTAACGACCAGGAACTAAAAATTCTTTCCGGGAAGATGCATTCATTCCCTGCAAAGATTGAAGGTGAATTTCCGGAAAACATGTATCCCTGTGATCCGGCGTTGAAATTAAAGGAAGGCGCACAGGTAATGTTTATTAAGAATGATGTGGAGAGCGGACAGTATTTCAATGGGAAACTGGCGCAGGTAAAAAGTATTTCCGGAGATACAGTTGTAGTTACATTTAATGACACGAAGGAAACCTTCACCTTATTTCGGGAAACCTGGGAAAACATCACCTACAATATTGAAAAAGGAACTGGAAAAATTAACAAGAACGAACTGGGTACCTTCACACAATATCCCTTGCGGCTGGCCTGGGCAATCACGATTCATAAAAGCCAGGGATTGACATTCGACAAAGTCATCATTGATGCCGGTCAGTCATTTGCAGCAGGCCAGGTTTATGTTGCACTCAGCCGATGCCGGACGCTGGAAGGTATTGTGCTTCATTCACGCATTACGCAAAGTGCATTGTTCAATGACGAAAAAATAAATTCATTTTCTCAAACGCATCACAAGCCAACTGAACTTCAGAACACATTGTCGGAGGCACGTGCACGCTATGCGAACCAGTTGCTTATCCGCTTGTTTTCTTTTAATAAAATTCTTCAGAAAATAGAAGAATGGAAAGAAGTAATTCTGGGTAAGGAAATTCCTGAGAAAGAATCAGTATTGAACCTCAATGAAAATCTGAGATTACAGGCACAGGCAATCATTGAAACATCAGATAAATTTCAAAATCAATTATTGTCCTTGCTCCGCGAACTTGTAGATGATCCAACCAAGCTTTCTCTTCTGAAAGAAAGATGCAGCAAAGCCATTGATTATTTTACAGGCATTCTCTTCAATTCAATTGTAAAACCACTTCATGTTCATTCACAATCCATCGCTTTTAAAGCAAAAGTGAAAAGGTACTATCAGCACGTCCAGGAACTGGAAGATTTCTGCTGGCTGGCAATAAATCGCTTATACAACTCAAATTTTTTGAATGAAAAATTATTTGAAGGTGAAAGTACCTTTATAAGGACAGACCTGAAAACCGTTGAAACATCTGTCACAAAAAAGAAGACAGTTAAAGGCGGGACCTACCTCGATACACTTATCTTGCACAAACAAAATAAATCATTTGAAGAAATAGCAGTGGCAAGAGGCCTGGCGATGTCAACGATAAAAGGACATTTTGCACTCCTCATCAAAGATGGCAAGGTTGACATTACGACAGTTCTCCCGGAAAGCACCATCAATGAAATCCGGAAATTGCTGGTAGAAAACCCTCAAAATTCTGTTACAGGAATTAAAACGCAGGTTGGAGAAAAATATGACTTCGCAGAAATCAGGATGGTATTCAATGATTTTCATCGCAAAGACTGACGAATTAAATTATGAAACTAACGATACCTAAAGAAGAATTAGAAGATGTACTGGGCGGATTGAAAATTTCCAATCTCGCTTTCCAAAAGACCTATCCTGGTGACAAGCCAGACCGGCAACCTGTGCATACTGTTTATGGAGGCGCGAATCTTTTTGCCCATGATACTGCAGAGAAAATGTCGAAGGTGGCAGTGAAAAACCTGACAACTTATGCACCCGACTTTGTAGTCCTCGCCAATGTGCTTGGGCTGAAAGGAAATGAGAACCTGCCATCAACTCAAAAAGATATTGCTTCTCTCAATACTACGCTGGACAACATGAAGGAGTCCGAAAGGCGAAAACATTATGCCTGGCTCCCCTACTCTGTTTACAATAAAGTCCTTCAGAAATTAAAGACAGAAGCAATTGAAGATTTCAGGATTGACTTCGAAGATGGTTTTGGAAACCGGCCTGATGAAGAGGAAGATGCTACTGCTGTGCAGGCAGCCGGGGAAGTTGCAATGGGAATGAAGAATAAAACTTTGCCACCATTTATCGGTATCCGTATCAAACCATTTACAGAAGATTTAAAAGCACGAGGAATACGCACGCTGGATATTTTCCTGACTTCGCTTTTCGAAAAAACAAATGGAAAACTGCCTGACAATTTTGTGGTCATGCTTCCGAAGGTTACAATCCCTGAACAGATTGATGCATTGGTGAAACTGTTTGAGATCATTGAATCAAAAAATAACCTTCCGCTCCTTTCACTGAAAATGGAAATGATGGTGGAAGCCACGCAGGCCGTGATGGATGCTGATGGAAAAAATCCACTGTTGAGATTTATTCATGCAGGAAAAGGCCGGTGCATTGCTGCTCATTTCGGAACATACGATTATACTGCTTCCTGTAACATCACAGCAAAGTACCAGACAATGGGTCACCAGGTTTGTGATTTTGCGCACCACATGACACGCGTTGCGTTGGGTGGAACAGGCGTTATGTTGAGTGATGGCGCAACCAATGTAATGCCCGTTGGTCCTCACCGCGGAGACAACCTGACTCCCGAACAGGGAAAAGAAAACCGGGAAGTGGTGCACAAAGCATGGAAGATGGCTTATGACCATACGATGCATTCACTTATCAATGGATTTTACCAGGGATGGGATTTGAATCCTGCGCAGCTGCCAATGCGGTATGCAGCGACTTATACTTTTTTCCTTGAAAGTTATGATGATGCAGCAGTCCGGCTGAAACATTTTGTTGAAAGATCGGCACAGGCAACGTTGAGCGGGGATATTTTTGATGATGCTGCAACAGGACAGGGGTTACTGAATTATTTTTTGAAAGCCTTAAACTGCGGTGCAATTTCAGAGGAAGAAGTTCTTGCAACAGGATTGACATTGGCAGAAATCAGGAGCCGGTCTTTTTATAAGATCCTCCAGGGAAGAAGAAATAAATAAGTGTAACAAAATCACCCATAAGGACAAAACGCAGCAATGAAGTTTGATTCGCCGGATATTTTCTTTGCAATCATCATACTGCTTCTTTTTGTTTCCTCTGTTATCCTTACCCATGTACTCTCGGCCTTAAAAATCTCCTGTAATGTAAATGATGATGGAGAAGAGTTAACAGAATCCATTCATGAAATTCATCTCTTCAGAAAAGGAATTTCAATTTCTTTTATCTGCAGCATAATTATTTATTCTCTTTATCATATTGCGCTTCGCACAGGACTGGAGTCGCACATCATGGATTGGTTGAACCTGGTAATTCGCTGGGCGCATGTTGTGCTTGGCATTGCATGGATTGGCGCATCATTTTATTTTATTTTTCTTGAGAACAGCCTGAACAGAACAGAAAATCTGCGGGATGAATTGGCAGGAAACCTCTGGGCTATTCATGGCGGTGGATTTTATTATGTAGAGAAATATAAGTCTGCCCCACCGGTATTACCCAAACATCTTCATTGGTTTAAATATGAAGCGTATTTCACATGGCTCACCGGTTTTCTTTTGCTGACACTTGTTTATTTCATGAACGCAAAAGCAACGATGATAGACAAATCGGTGCACGACATCAGCCAAGCCACAGCAATAGGAATTGGAATTGCCACTCTGCTTATTAGCTGGCTCATTTATGATGGCATGTGCAAAACATCCTTGTTACAAAAGAAAAAATTATTTGGATTGATCGGGTTTTTCATCGTGGTATTGTTTTCATTTATTCTAAGTAAGTTCCTGAATGGTCGGGCTGCATTCATGCTGGTTGGTGCATTGCTGGGGACCATCATGGCCGGGAATGTTTTCTTCTGCATCATTCCTTCACAGAAAGCACTGGTTGCTGCTGCCAAAGCAAACAAACCGGTGAATCCAGAACTGGGAAAAATTGCAGGTCTCCGTTCACTGCATAACAACTACATCACGCTGCCTGTCGTTTTTATCATGATCAGCAATCATTTTCCTGTTATTTTTGGGAATAACTACAACTGGGCTATCCTGGCAGGATTGACATTGACGAGTGTCGCTGTCCGCCATTATCACAATCTTTATGAAAAAGGACAGCGGCCTGCCTGGTTGTTGCCATTCGCTGCAATCGCATTGATCGCATTGGTCTTTGTTACTGCGCCTGTTCCCAAAAAATCAGCAAAGGATTTACCACCAATCTCTTTTCTATCAATACAGCCTATCATTCAAAAACGGTGTATGTCCTGTCATTCTTCGAAACCAACGGATGATGTAATTAATATTGCACCCAATGGAATCATGTTCGATACACCAGATGAAATAAAAACACATGCTGACAGAATATTGGTCCGCGCGGTACAAACGAAAACAATGCCCCAGGGAAATAAGACGGAAATGACAGAGGAAGAAAGGGAGCTATTGGGTGTTTGGATTGAACAGGGAGGGGAAACCGGGAAATAGGTAATTGGGTAAGGTAACTATATACGAGTGGGGACAGGTTTAATTGTTGATATTTCTGCATTATCCTAAAATGAATATTGATGTATGCCTGTTTTCTTGATACAGAAATAAAAAGGCGGAACAGTATTTTCTGCTTTCTCTTTTATCTCCGGCCATCTTTTAATTAGATTGTTGACCATGTTCCAGTAACCACGAGAATCGTTATGGGTTTGGAAAAAGAAAACGCCCACGTTATTTGCTTTAAACAACTTTGAAAGATGCTTTATCCTTCGAAAATCATCATCATGGGTTAGTAGAATACCGCTTTTACTGGCTGTCATTTTTATAACATCATCATCCTTATAAGATGCGCCAATTTTGGGATATTGAAGCTCCTCGGCAAGTTTTAAAATGTGATATACTTCTGTATTTGTAGTAGTACGAAATTGATTGCCTTGCTCCAAAAAGTGCATTGCGGTTACAAGCCAATGAGAAAAGTTTTCGTCAAAAACAAATACCATTAAGTGTTATTTATGCTGCAATTTTCTTGCAGTAAGAAATAGCATCATCAACTTGCTTTTTAGACAAGTTATAAAGGTGGCAGATGTTTTGTCTTGATTCTTTTCCTTTGTATAAACTAAAAATGACTGTCGCCTTTATGTTCGTTCCTACGATTGTCGGTTGCCCAAATTGATGATCTGGATCTATGACAACCTTATGTGTTTTTCCAAGTGGATAATAGCGTAACGCAATACTATTAACTTCATCGTATTCAATTTTATGAAGATATGGAAGTAATATTTTTTTAAGAGCTATTTGATTTTTGCCATCCAATTTCACCACCTCATTATAATACTCAAACCATACGTCTTTTTTATCGGTTAGTAATTTTGTCTTTGCAAACGGATAAGGTGTATTTAACTGTGTGGCTAACTTACAGTGAAACTTTTGTATTCGTTGCGCACTTATTCCGTGTTCTCTAAGTTTAGCAAAAGCAATAAATTCAATTAGTGTATAAAAGTTGACTGCAAGATTATCATCATCTCCCCAACTGTATTTTCCAAACTGGGTTGCAAAACGATTATCCCAAAATTCTTTAAGCCAACGCCTTACTTTGGACAATTTTAGGCCCAAAATATCAGCCACATCTTTGACTAAGAAAATACCTCCTCCTAATTCAGCAGTAGACACGAATATCTTATTTGATCTTTTAAACACCGTAAAATTACTTTTTGTTTCAATCCACATTACAAAAGACCTAAAACACCATGTCAACTTAAAATGCTGATTATCAACGTATAATAATTATTAAATCCATTTGCTTTTTGTGTATTATTTGTCTTACATTTACATACGAAATATACAAATAGAAACAAGTACTTTCAAAATGGAAAAAGATTCATCAATAACAGTTAGGGTTTCTGAAAAGACAAAGAAGAAACTTAGGAAAATGGCAGAAGAAAACAGGCGCGAATTTTCGGATTTCATCCGCCTTATATTAACTGACATAGCAGATGAAAAAATCAAAATCAATCTTTAAATCATGGCAACCTTCAAGAATTTACACGACCTCTATAAAGCATTTCCAAACGAAGAAGTAGCGTATAAGCATCTCGAAGAATTACGTTGGAAGGGTACTGTTGTTTGCCCTCATTGTGGCGTTACAAAAACTCCTTATCGCTTGAGGGGTTTGGGTAAGTTTAAATGTTCTGATAAAGACTGTGCGAAAAAGTTTTCTACCATCTCCGGTACTATTTTCGAAAATACAAAAGTGCCTTTGCAAAAATGGTTTCTTGCTATCTACATCGCTACTGCACACAAAAAAGGAATTTCATCTTTGCAGTTGTCGCGTGATTTAGGCATCACACAGAAAACGGCTTGGTTCGTATTACACCGCATTCGCGAAATGCTGACCGACAAAGCACCTATAATGCTGACTGGTGTTATTTCGGTGGATGAAACATACGTAGGAGGCAAATTAAAGAACAAGCATAAGCACCAAAGAGTAAAAGCAAAACCGGGACGTGGTTCACAAAACAAAACTATGGTTTTCGGTTTGCTGCAAGAGAACGGTAAGGTTGTAAATTATATGGTAAAAAATGCAGACATCAAAACGCTTTCAAAAATTATGGCAGATCACGTAGAAAAAGGTTCTACGATTGTAACTGATGGTTACCATGCTTATAAAAGATTGTCGGCTAATTATACTCACGTTGTTGTAGATCACAACAAAGATATTTACGTGGTGAATGGTCTTTCAACAAATAATCTGGAGGGTTACTGGTCATTGCTGAAAAGAGGTATCGTAGGAATTTACCACTACGTTTCTCCCAAGCACTTACATAGATATTGCAATGAGTTTGCGTTCCGCTACAACAGCCGCGAAGATTCAGAAGCAATACGTTTTGATTTCGGTATTGAGCAAGCAGAAGGAAAACGCCTCACATATAACAACCTTATCAGAAAGTAAAAGCATTGCAGTCGAAATACTGCTTTGCTTTTTTTATCTTTGGGCAATGGCAAAAAAGAAAGCAGTTAAAAATGATTCGCTGAAAATTTTCGGAACACTTGACGAGGTGCTTGGCGTTGCTGTGCGCGGTAATCCAAAGCCAATGAAGAAAAAGACAGCAAAGAAAAAATAATCCTATGCGAAAACTTTTACCTGTTTTATTCCTGTTATTATCAGTGCAATGTTATTCGCAAGATGATGGGCCATATATGGGACAGAAAAAAACGCATATTGATACATCTAAAGTCGATATATCGGGGCGAAGACCGAATGACGCTTCTGGTGGCGCAAGTGACGACATGATTCGATTCAGTAGAACGCTTTCAACTGGCTTGGTTTTTAATATCGCTGGAACGATTGTAATGGGTGGCGCATTCGTGCTGAAACCGCAAACCATACACCAAGCAAACACATACAGGGCTTTGCTTATTGCGGGTTCAGGGCTAAACCTGATTGGTTTTATAATTGATATTTCAGCTATTGGAAACATGAATGCAGCAGCCTACAAATTGAGAGATAAAAAAGTCTCATTGCTTATGAATGAGAATGGAATAGGGTTGAGTCTGGCAATAGGAAAATGATTTTTTTTAAACCAGTTTGTCCCAAGTCGTATATAGTTACCTTGGGTAATTAGGTAATTAGGTGAAATGGTGACTGGTAATTTGTAGTAGAATAAA
>JBDTTM010000158.1:0-8826 GCA_039930605.1 Bacteroidota bacterium | reverse complement strand
TAACATACCGCCGCCCAAGGCGTAAGTTTTTCAACGGAACACTTTTCCGGTACAATTACTATTTCCATTTCTGAATTTATAATTCTCATTTGAGATGATTTTATTCATCAGCATGAGATTTCAATTCACCATTCAATTCCAAAATTAATATGACAACAATATTTAAATTTATTAAAAATAAGGCCTCAGTATTTTTAATGTTCATATCACTGAGTTCATTGGCTCAGAATGCAACAATAAACGGGACTATAAAAGATAAACAAATTAATCTGCCCATCGAAGATGTAGTAGTGAGCATAGAAAAATCCAATAACCATACGCATACAGATGCTTCCGGGAATTTCTATTTCATTTCCCTGGTACAGGGAGAGTATGAAATTGATTTCAATAAATTAGGCTATGAAAAGCAAAGCATGAAAGTTATCGTTGCTGAAAATGAAACGAAGCATTTAGACATTACTTTAAAGTCAAATGCAACCGATCTTAGTTCTGTTGATATTTCAACTGATAGGCCGGTATCTGCTGCATCATCTAAATACCTGAGCGAAATTGATTTTGAAAACCGTCCTAAGAATTCTGCACAGGACATGCTTCGCCTTGTTCCCGGTTTGTTTATCGCGCAACATGCCGGTGGCGGAAAGGCAGAGCAGATTTTCATTCGCGGATTTGATTGCGATCATGGTACTGATGTAGCCACGTTTGTTGACGGAATTCCTGTGAATATGCCGAGCCATGGTCACGGACAAGGATATGAAGACTTACATTTTCTCATTCCTGAAACTGTCGAAGGCATGGATATTTTTAAAGGCCCTTACTCTCCGCGTTTCGGAGATTTTGCAACCGGTGCCGCTGTGCAGTTCAACACGCTGGATTCATTAGATCATAATCTCATTCAGCTTGAAACCGGCTATGTGCCAAAAGTAAAAGATGTTACTGCAAAACGCGGGCTTGTCATGATGCAGATGCCGCAGCTTGCTTCGAATGTTAATTCTTATTTCGCTGCAGATGTGGTAAACAACCGCGGCTACTTTGAGAATAGCCAGGAGTTTAATCGTGTCAGCTTGTTTTCGAAAACCACGATAGCCGTAACTGAACACAGCCATATTCATTTTTCTGCCGGAGGTTTCGGTTCTTCATGGAATGCATCAGGACAAGTACCTGAGCGGGCAGTTGCGGAGGGATTGATTTCCCGTTTCGGTAGCCTGGACAATTCTGAAGGTGGCACTACCCAGCGTACCAATCTCAATCTTGTTTACCACACCCAACTTCAGGCATCAGAATTTGAAACACAGGTTTATTCCTCCAGCTACAGGTTCAAATTATTTTCTGACTTCACTTTCTTTCTGGATGATCCCATCAACGGGGATGAAATTGAACAGGATGATAACAGAACCATTCGGGGAGTAAATGCACATTACACATTTGCCCATAAACTTGGCAAAATGGACGATAAATTTACGCTTGGTGCTTCGTTTCGTTCTGATGATATTGAAAACCAGTTATGGCATGCTGTGAAGCGCGCACATCTTGAAGCGCGTGCTCACGCATTGATTCACGAACGGTCAACCGGCGTTTTCGCAAATGAAGTTTTTCGATTCGGCGATCACTTCAGAGCAGAAGTAGGTGGCCGTTACGACTATTTTATTTTTGATGTAGAAGACATATTACCTTCTGATTCTGCCCACACAAATTATTCCGGCTACAATTACCAAACGTTGTTGAGCCCCAAGTTTAACCTGATTTTTACACCCGGTGACCGCCTCCAGTTTTTCCTGAATGCAGGAAGTGGATTTCACAGCAATGATGCACGCTCTGTAGTTCAGCAGAGCAATGAGCATCAGTTGCCTCGCGCTGTTGGAGCAGAAGTTGGTTCCTTGTTTCACATCACCAATCGTTTTGTTGCTACTGTTGCTTTTTGGTGGATGGATATTACCAATGAATTGGTTTACGTAGGTGATGACGGAACCACTGAAGACAAAGGACCAAGCCGCAGAACAGGTGTTGATGTAAGTGCGCGCTTGCAAATCGCTTCCTGGCTTTTTGCTGATGCTGATGTAAACATAGCTAAGAATATTTTTATTGATAAAATTTACGGTTCTCAATTGGCTTCTGATTATTATTTACCACTTGCACCGATACTTACATCTGCCGGTGGGTTGACCGCTAAATTTAAAAACGGAATTGAAAGTGGATTGCGATACCGTTACATGGCTGAGCGACCTGCCAATGAATCGAACTCGGTGGTAGCACATGGATACAATGTGGTCGACTTTAATGCCAATTATAAGACAAAACACTTCAAAATAGGGTTGGTGATTGAAAACCTGTTGAATACAGAATGGAATGAAGCGCAGTTTGATACAGAGAGCCGCTTACCATTTGAAAGTCAATCTGTTGAAGAGTTGCATTATACGCCTGGAACCCCCGTTTCAGCCAAAATTATTTTGGGATACATGTTCTGATCAGATTAAGGGTTCAATCTAACCTTCTTTATGGAAGAATGCTGGCACAGTGTGGTATTATTGTATTTGTACACTAACATGTTTAAAGTGACAAAGTTGCACTTTATTTTCGTTTGCAAAAACCAATGTTCAATGCAGGCTCGTACATCTTTTCATATTCGAAATAATTTTATCACTATCTAATTAAAAATTCATGAAAAGGTTTACTAAAAAAACAATTGCTTTTGTGAGTGCAGGCGTGGCAATTGCTGCATTTGCATTTATCGGCTTTCAGCGCCAGACGTTGGAGGCATCCAGTCACCGTGAAGCACCGCTGATCGCGAATGATCCGCTTGCAGATAACACGGATTTATATGCGTTCCGCAGTCCGGATGATACCAATACGGTTACCATTCTTGCTGCTTATGTTCCTGCCGAACTTCCACAAGGCGGACCAAATTATTTTTCGTTCGGGGAAAATGTGCATTATGAAATTCACTTGAAGAATGATGCGACTACTACAGGTGATGACATTACCTATCGATTTACGTTTTCAAAGACAAATGAAGATCCTACAACTTTCTTCAACATTCGCTTAGGTCAGCAAAACCTGAAGACAACGTATGTTGCTGAGAAGAGCACGGACAATGGAACAACCTGGAATACAATTGTGACGGCAGGAGTAGTTCCGCCACCGAACATCGGTCCTCGCTCCATCAGTTCGGGAGTTGGATTGAATGCGCCTGATTATGAATCATTGTTTAATGGTGCAGTTACAACTGCAACAACGGGCGAAACAGTTTATTGCGGCCCGAGTGATGATCCTTTCTTTGTTGACCTCGGCGGAATTTTTGACCTTGGCCAAACGCGTGCAGGCGGCACCGGTGTTGACGCTCCAAAAGATGGGTTGAAGTGCAAAAACGTTCACGTAATTGCGTTGAAGATTCCGATCAGCGATTTGCAGAAGGACGGTAAGACCGTTTCACAGGCTGCGAATATTCTTGACGGAGATTTTGTAATTGGTGTTTGGGCTTCTGCAAGTCGCCCGGCATTGCGTACACTGAACGGTGATGGTACTGAAACACATTCAGGAAGCTGGGTGCAGATTTCGCGTCTGGGCATGCCGTTGACTAACGAAGCAGTGATTCCTATCGGTGATAAGGACTATTGGAATTCTCTGACTCCTTACCAGGACGGAACACACTTTGACAATTATTTATGTAATCCTGAACTTGGTTTGTACATGGACGACAGTTTGTTCGGTGGTGCTGTGCCTGCACTGAGTGCACTACGCATACAACGCAATGCATATACCATTCTTGGCAACGTTGATTTCGGAAACGGTCATGATGGATTAAATGTAATCAAAGGACATCCTGCAACTGTGGGAACTGCGCTTGACACAAATATCTTTGGAAATTATTTACTCCGTGCCGGTCAGCCGCGCTCAGTGGATTTACTTCCTATATTCTATACAGGTGTTCCAAATCTTTCTCCATACCAATTGGCAACAGGAAAAACAGTAGGCAACCCACTTTCAGCAGGTAAACCTTTCATCAATAATTTCCTTCCAACTTTTGGTGATATGCTTCGCCTCAACATGGCTGTACCTGTAACTCCGCGCAACAGTCCGGATTTCAGTTCAGAAGGAATTGTTTCTGCAGCGGTTCTTGGCTTAACAGATGCCCGTTTTAATATGAATACAAATCTTGATTTTATTCCTAACATGGATGGCTTCCCGAACGGAAGACGTCTGGAAGATGATGTTACGCGCATCGAACTTCAGGCAGTGAGCGGAGTTGCGCTTGCAGCAATTGGAGTGTGGTACGATGATTACCAGGGAGCAGGAAGTCCTGTAACTGCCGATCTCGTTGGGGTGCTGTCTTACAGTACCGGTGTAGAAGCGAATGACACTACTTTCCGTGGTTCATTTCCTTACGTGCAGTTGCCTTGGAGTGGATATGGATTATGCACAGGCGGTTATGTTGTTACTGCCATTAACCAGGATGGTCTTGGAACAAATGTTGGTTCACCTGATTTGTTCATGACCGTATTCCCGAATCCTTCGACCGCAAACATCAATATCAAATACCATGTGGCGGGTGCATTGAAAGTTACATTGAAGATTTATGATTCAATTGGTAACCTGATTGCAGAACCGGTGAAGAACCAGTTGAAAGCGGCAGGAACTTATACTTCTGAATATTCAACCGGCAGTTTAGCGGATGCAGTTTACTTCGCTACAATCTCTGCAGGAGATAATGTAGTGCAGAGTTTACGAATCAATGTTGTAAAATAAATTTCAATACGAATGAATATTATCTGAACGTTTTAATTGTAGAGACGTCCCAGTATTCGGGATGTCTCTACATTACGTTTCAGAATCCCTCGTTGCCATTTTACCTTATTACCTTTTTACCCAATTACCTTATTACCTTTTTTTCCGACCCCAATCAACCACACCCAAATGAAAAAATACGGCTCACTCCTTTTGATACTTCTATTCGGAACACTCACCTTTCTTATTGTGCGTTACAGAAAGCCCGAACCGAAATACACACTTATAGACCGTCAGAATATAAGTGATGCAGAGTGGGCAAATGCAAAACAGGCAATTGAAAACCTTCTTACCGCAATCCGGAATAATCCGACAGACATTAAATCAAAATTGAAACTCACCTACGCATATATACAGGAAGGGCGCACTTCCGGCAACCATGCTTATTACGATAAGGCCGCGCTTGCTCTCTGTGATGAAATTCTTTCAAAGGAAAAAGAAAATTATGAAGCCATCTGTGCAAAAGCCACTGTACTTCTTTCTCAGCATCATTTTGCGGAAGCAAAACCGCTGGCTGAAAAGGCAATCACTATAAATAAATACAATGCCACAGCTTACGGAATCCTTACCGATTCGTATGTCGAGCTCGGAGATTATGACAAGGCGATCTCTACGACTGACAAGATGGTTAGTATTCGTCCCGACATACGTTCGTACTCCCGTGTTTCGTACCTGCGGGAAATCATGGGAGATACGCACGGGGCGATTGAAGCAATGAAACTTGCTGTTAGCAGCGGCTATCCCGGATATGAACAGTCAGAGTGGACCCGGTGTCAACTTGCACACTTGTACGAGAACACGGGACAATTTAACCTCGCACAGTTACAATATGAAATTGCATTAAGTGAGAGGCCTATGTACGCATTTGCACTCGCTGGCCTTGGAAGGGTTGCAAAAGCAAACGGAAATTACCCGATGGCTATTCAGAAATTTGAACTGGCACGGGCCCAGGTAGATGATTTTTCATTTAACCAGGAGCTTACAGAATTGTATCATCTCAATGGCGAACCACAAAAGGAATACGAGTATTCGCAGAAAACAATCCAAGCACTTGCGGGTCTTTCAGGTAAGGAGAGTGAAACGAATCATGGACATTATGCTGACCGTGAACTTGCGTATGCTTACCTCAACGCCTATAACTACAACCTGGCCTTATCCCATGCACTTATTGAATACAACCGCAGGCCGGATAACATTGACGTGAACCAAACACTTGCATGGGTCTATTATAAAATAGGTTCGTACAATGAAGCTGACAAATACATTACAGCAGCAATGCGTACCAATTCAAAAAATCCTGTGCTGCTTTACCAGGCAGGATTAATTAGAAAATCATCAGGAAAAATTGCTGAAGGAGCAAAGCTCATGGGCGAAGCAACAGCCATCAACCCATTTCTTTCTCCCATGTTGAAGTGGGAGGGAAGCAGGCAGTTTGCAATGCAGAATTAAGTATCAGGATGATTAATCACCAACGCCCAATGAAGAATTCAAAGCTGATTTTTGTCGCATTTGTAATTTCTGTTTTGTTTATTCCGGTCAACCTGTTCGCGCATACCATCAATTATGATGTGCAGTCGCTTTCATCAGCAGGTGTTGCCGGTTATTACATCAGGCTTGGCTTTACACACATCCTTCCGCTAGGATTCGATCACATACTCTTTATCCTGGGCATCTTTTTTCTCAATCCGAATCTCCGCTCAGTACTCTGGCAGGCCACTGCGTTCACAGTTGCACATAGCATCACCCTGGCATTGGCTGCATCAGGAACGATTCACCCGCTATCGTCTGTAATTGAACCCATCATCGCACTCAGCATTGCATTCATTGCAATTGAGAATATTTTTATCACCAAATTAAAATGGTGGCGGATACTTATCGTCTTCGCATTCGGTTTGGTTCACGGGATGGGTTTCGCTGGCGCGCTTGCTGAAATCGGTTTGCCGGAGAAAAATTTTCTCAGCTCTATTATCAGTTTTAATATAGGAGTAGAGCTCGGACAAATCACAGTAATTCTTCTCGCCAATTACATTCTTGTAAACTGGATCAAGAACAAGGAGTGGTACCGCCCACGCTTTTTAATTCCAGCTTCTGCATGCATTGCGGTTTTTGCACTTTGGCTTACCTATGAGAGGTTGATGGCGTGAAATAGAATCTGCTTTTTCGAGGCCAACTATGCCACCGGTAAATAAATATCAAATCGCGCACCTTCACCGGGCTTCCCCGTAGCCGTCATAATTCCACCGTGATTCTGTACAATTTTTTTGCAGATGGCCAACCCTATACCGGTTCCTGTATACTCAGTTTTTCCATGCAGCCGTTGAAATAATTCAAAAATTTTGTTCGCGTATTTTTGTTCGAAACCAATGCCATTGTCCTCCACCGAAATCCTATGATATTTTTTTAAAACATCTCCACCCAATGCCTTGATTTCTTCCCCGGAAATGATAGAAGCATTCAATTTTATATGAGGTAGGACAGAAGGTTTGCTGTATTTTAATGCATTGCTCAAAAGGTTAGAAAGAAGTTGCTGAAATTGAACCTGAACAACCGGTATTGTGGGCAGCGTGGATGATTCAATCACTGCATTTTTTTCTTCAATGTTTTCTTTGAGGTTTGTTTTTACTTCTTCCAGTAATTGATTGAGATTTATTTCCTGGAAAATAATTTCAGTTGTATTGGTTCGGGAAAAATCCAGAAGCGCATCTATCAATCCCTGCATACGGCTTGCTGCTGAAACAATCCTGTTGAAATAATCCTTTGTTGTATCAGAGAATGATCCGCCTTCTTTTTCAAGGATCCTCCCTGTAAAGCCCTGTATTTTGCGAAGAGGTTCCTGCAAATCGTGACTGGCGACATAACTAAAAGAAGCAAGTTCCTGGTTGGTACGTTCCAACTCTTCGTTTTTCATCTCCGAATCGTTAGAAGCTTTCACAAGTTCTGATATGTCGCGCGTAATCGAAAGAAGTCCGAAAATTTCTCTGTCAGGAGTGCGGAGTGGGATCACAAAACTTTCTCCATATCCCACACGCTGCTGGAATTTTACTTTCGGGTAGTGTAATGATTTGCCATTCAGCACCTCATTCATGGCATTTTTCCATGTGTCGTTGTTGTATTCCGGAAAAAAATCAAGTGTATTCTTCCCAAGTACTTGCTCCCGGCTGAACCCTGTATGTTCTTCACTCTTCTTGTTCCAGACGATGATGTTTAATTTTTTGTCATAGGCAAGTATCATATCAGGACTACTCTCAACAAGTAGTTCGGCAAATGCTTTTTGATTGGCAAGGTCCCTGTTTGTTTCTGTCAATTGTTTGCTCAGTTTACTTTGCTTTGCCAGGTCGTTACGTATGCGATAGAATGAAACGAGTAGGATCATAACAGCAAATGCAAAAAATACGAATGCCCAAAGAGGCGCAATATTTGTCCGGTGTGTTTTTTCTATTTGTCGTTCTATCAATATAGAATCTTCCAGGTTGCCCATCACTGTCATCTGTGCCCGGATGCTGTCCATCAAAATTTTCCCATTGACTAATCGGGGGGCCAATACATCATTTGCATTATAATCCTGGCGGCTGCCAATGAATAAGGTTGTATTCAACGCCTTAAGCCTTTGCTCCACAAGGCCATTCAGCAACTTCAGGTTATTTTTTTGTCCGAGGTTATCATTGATAAGCGAATCGAGCATTGCAATATTTTCTTTATAGCGGTGCTCTGCATCAAAATAAGGAGAGAGAAATGAGGAATCTTGCGTAAGTAAATACCCACGTTGACCGTTTTCTGCATCTTTAATTGTTGAGAATGTCTGCTCCAGCTTCAGTTTCACAAGAGCCGTATGTATCACCTGGTCTGATGATTTATTCAGGTAGTTCAGTTGGCTGTACAGCATATAATAAAATAGCATCAGCAAAATGCCAAGGCATGTAAACAATACAGCATTTAAAAACGTCTTTGTCAACTTCATTGAGCCCTTTTCAAATCATCAAGGGCGAAAATAAACTATAATAAGAAAGAACTACAGTCCTTTTCCGAATCTTCTCATTGCATGAGTGA
>JBDTTM010000157.1:0-8871 GCA_039930605.1 Bacteroidota bacterium | reverse complement strand
GCAGTAATCAATGCGCCGCCTTTGATGGCAGATTCAATAACAACTACCGCATCCACCATTCCTGCAACAATGCGGTTTCGGGAAGGAAAATTTTCCCTGTCAGGATTTGTTTTGGAAATAAATTCAGTCAGTACTCCTCCGTGTTTCACCATCTTCTCAGCAGTGGGTTTGTGTTCGCCGGGATAAATACGATCGAGTCCATGCGCCATGACACCAATAGTCGGTAGGTTGTTTTTTACACATGCTTTGTGCGCGATGATGTCAATGCCATACGCAAGTCCGCTTACAATAACCGCTTCATATTTTACAAGATCAGCAACCAGCTGCTCCGTAATTTCTTTTCCATAAGCTGTTGAATTGCGTGTGCCGACTATGGCTACCATGCGTTGAGAATTCAAATCACAGGTTCCTTTGAAGAATAAAAGCGGAGGTGCATCATCACAATTTTTCAATCGAAGCGGGTATTCAGCTTCCGTATAAAAAAGCGAATTAATCTTATGCTTGCGGATAAATGCTACTTCTTTCTCGGCTTGCTCAAACACATCATGGCTGGTAATCGCTGCTGCGCGCTCCACACCAATGCCGGGAACCCTTTCCAGGTTTGCTTTCTTCTTTTTAAAAATATTTTCCACGCTGCCACAATAGCTTACCAGGTTTTTGGCAAGTACCGGTCCTACACCGGGTAATAGCGTCAATGCGATTTGATATTTCAGTTGCTCGTCAGTGTTCACAAGGGGAATCTTTAATTACTTTGGTCGCACTAAAAATACAGAAATCATTTTCACCAATGAACAAATTTATTGCAAGCATAATTTTATTGTTGTTTTTTCTCAATGTCCATGCGCAGGTTGCAGTCATCACCGGACGGGTAATTGCAAAATCTGACCAGCAACCATTGCCGGGCGTTTCGGTTATCGTAGATCAGTCCATTGCAGGAACTACGACTGATGTAAACGGAAATTACGCTTTGCAGGTAAGCGCCGGAAAGCATCTCCTTACTTATCGAATGATCGGGATGAAAGAAAGAAAGGAGAATGTGGATCTGCAACAGGACGAAAATAAAATCCTTATTATAATATTAGAGGATGATTCAAAAGAGCTTGGGGTAGTAGTGGTAAGCGCCAGTAAGTTTGAACAGAAGCTGGAAGAAGTAACTGTGAGCATGAACGTGATCAAGCCATCTCTGGTGGAAAATAAAAATACAACCAGCATGGACGACTTGCTGGATCAGTCACCATCGGTGAGCATCATCGATGGACAAGCCAATATCCGCGGCGGCAGCGGCTGGAGCTATGGCGCGGGAAGCAGGGTATTAATTCTTGTGGATGATCTTCCTCAGCTCACTTCAGATGCCGGAGATGCGAAATGGAGTTTTCTCCCGGTGGAAAACCTGGAACAGATTGAAATCATCAAAGGCGCATCGTCTGTTTTATACGGTTCATCAGCATTGAACGGAGCAATCAATATCCGTACTGCATATCCAAAGTCAACACCGCAGACACACATCACGGTTTTTTCCGGCTTCTATGATCCCAACCAAAAAATTACGCTCAACGATACCACTTACAACCTGAATCAAAGCGGAAGTGTGAGCCAGAAAATTTCAGGAGTTAATTTCCTTCATAGCCGGCAAATCAACAACCTGGACATTGTTGTCGGAGGACATATGCTGATTGATGAAGGCTATAGACAAGGTGAATACGAAGACCGTGGCAGAATTAATTTTAACCTGCGTTACCGGTTTAAGAAAATTGACGGACTGAGTGTTGGACTAAACCTCAATACTCAACTGGCAAACGGGACCACTTTTTTTATCTGGCAGAATGATACCACAGGCGCATATTTACCGGCCGGAGGCACCGGAACCGGAACAACCCTCAGTGGTTATATGACGCACCGGACGAATATAGATCCGTTTATCACGTATGTTGGCCGTGGAGGAAGTACACATAAGATCAGGACACGTTATTTCCGTTCCAACAATGAAAACACAACCAACCAGGAATCAATTGCTGATTTATATTACGGAGAATACCAGTACCAGAAAAAATTCTCAGACCTGTTTACAATCAGTGGGGGATTGGTAGCAACCAGTTCGAAAATTAAA
This sequence comes from Bacteroidota bacterium, assembly GCA_039930605.1. Classification (GTDB taxonomy): domain Bacteria; phylum Bacteroidota; class Bacteroidia; order AKYH767-A; family 2013-40CM-41-45; genus JAPLDB01. The sequence goes on along the minus strand of JBDTTM010000157.1, from coordinate 6,764 downwards.
AGTGCACTTTACCAGGATCATACAGGAAGCAGCTATGCGGGATATCTCCAGGCCGATGCAAAATTATTTCAGCGGCTGATTTTATCTGCTGGTGGACGGGTTGAGCAAAATAAACTTGATGATGCCACAGACAAGGTCGTACCGGTTTTTCGTGCTGGACTCAACTACAAAATATTTGAACACACAAATTTGCGCGCTTCTTATGGACAGGGCTATCGGTATCCTTCTATCGCTGAGAAATATATCAGAACCCAGGTAAGTGGTCTTGACATTTATCCGAATGATTCTCTAACAAGTGAAAGAGGTTTTTCAGCGGAAGTTGGAATCATGCAGGGTTTGCATTTTGGTGGCTGGAAGGGTTATTTTGACGTAGCCGCATTCTATACTGAATACAGCAACATGATTGAGTTCACTTATTCTGTCTGGGATCATCATCCTGTTGCACCTTCTTATGGCATAGGTTTTAAAGCGCTGAATATCGGCAATACCCGTATAAAAGGATTTGACCTCTCACTTGTTGGAGAGGGAAAACTCGGGCCATTGCGTATAAGCACCTTTGCGGGCTATACCTATCTCATTCCCGAAGTTATCAAATATGATTCGGCTTATATCATCGCACAATATGCAATTGATTCTACTGCTTATCTTGGCAGTGATTCAACCAATTTTCTGAAATACCGTTCCAGTCATTTGTTCAAAGGCGACATTGAATTCGGCTACGGAAAATTTGCTTTGGGAATCGGCGCCAGATACAGCAGTTACATGAAAAACATTGACAAGCTTTTTGTGAGTTATCCATTGGGAGATTTTATCACTCCCGGAGTCAGGCATTACAGGGAAAGCCGCAAGAAGGGCGATTTGATCTTCGACGCACGACTCTCCAGCCAGTTAACTGCCAATGTAAAATTTGCAGTAATCGTTAAGAATGTTTTCAATTACATCTATATGCAGCGTCCTACGGACATGCAGCCCCCCCGCACATTTACTGGTCAGCTCACTGTGACCTTCTGAACATGTGATGAAGATGTGTTTTTGTTGAAAAATATTTCGGTGACAAAACGATTTAGAATTAATTTTACCAGCCCAGATTTTAAGACAGCATGAAAATACTCGGAATCGTTCCGGCCCGCTTTAATTCAACCCGCTTCCCGGGCAAACCCCTTGCTGACATTAACGGGAAGAGTATGATTCAACGGGTGTATGAACAATGTTGCCTTGCGAAAAAACTTTCAAAAGTTTTGATTGCAACAGATGACGAAAGGATTGCAAATCATGTGCGCGAATTTGGCGGACATTTAATGATGACTTCTCCGCAACACCAGAGTGGGACAGACCGCTGTGCGGAAATTGTGAGGAACGATCTTGAAAATGGCTGGGATGCTGTGATCAATATCCAGGGGGACGAACCTTTCATTCATCCTGACCAAATTGATTTATTGTGTTCCATGTTTGAGAATAAGGATATATCGATTGCTACTCTCGTAAAAAAAATTGCCTCGCCTGATGAATTGTTCAACCACAACAATGTGAAAGTGATTTTGAATAAGAGGGGAGAGGCGATTTATTTCAGCCGCTCACCGATTCCGTATAACAGGAATTTTCCTGAACAGGAGTGGTTGAAATATTCCAGCTACTATAAACACATTGGCATCTATGGTTATCGTTCTTCAGTGTTGAAGGAAATTGCGCTGCTTCCGAAAACAAACCTGGAAAATACGGAATCACTCGAGCAGCTTCGCTGGATTGAAAATGGTTATGTGATTCACGCAGAAGTAACTTCTCTTGAAAGTATTGCCATTGATACCCCGGAAGATTTGTTGAAAGTAAAAGCAAGCATATAAAATTAAGCAGCAAAAATTTCCGGGAGATTTATTTGCAGGTCCGAAAAAACTGTTGGCGAAATTTTTTCTCCTGATTCAAAATCCTTTCCCACATCATAGCGGCCATCTCCTGCGAGAATATGGACTGATACAAATTTTTCATCAGGATGAATTATCCAATATTCCCTTACCCCAAATTTCTGATAGAGGAGTATTTTTTTGCCCAAATCTTTTGTTGATGTGGAGGGGGAGAGAATTTCAATAATCCAGTCAGGTGGGCCTGAAGCACCTTTGGCATTGAGGTGTTCGCTATTGCAAAAAATACTTACATCCGGTTGAACAATGGTCAGCTTTTCTGAATCCTGTAATCTCACATCGAATGGTGCAGAGAATATATTTCCTTCTTTTCCTTTTAAATAGTTTCCGATTTCGCGAATAAGATTAGTGACGATAGTTTGATGAAACCTGTTTGGTGCCGGGGACATATCGCTCACGATAGAAGGTCCTTCAATCTTCTCGTAAGCAACGCCATCAATTATTTCCCATCTTCTCCCATCATCCCAGGTGAGATAATCAGCATAAGTATATCCTTTTCCTCTTTCAATAGGCTGTGCCATTGCAATCAATTTGAATGGCTAAAATACTAACTTTGATTTAACGTTGCAATCCATTTTTATAGAATAAAATGCATCTCATTCTTGCAGCTTCGTAATCTACTATCGGTTTTGGATAGGTTAATTCCTGGTATTCCGGCACCCATTTTTTAATGTAGACAAAATTGGGATCGAATTTTTTTGTCTGCGCATCCATATTGAAAATACGGAAATATGGAGCCGCATCGCAGCCGGTTCCTGCACTCCATTGCCAGTTGCCATTGTTGCTTGCCAACTCGTAGTCAAGTAATTTTTGAGCAAAGTATGCTTCACCCCATCGCCAGTCTATTAATAAATATTTTGTGAGGAAGCAGGCTGTGATCATCCGCACACGGTTATGCATGAAACCTGTTTCATTGAGCTCTCGCATGCCGGCATCTACAATGGGATAGCCTGTTTCACCGTTGCACCATTTTTCAAATTTCTTTTCATCATTCTTCCATTTCAGTCTTTCGTATTCCTTTTTAAATGCATGCTCAGCGACATGCGGAAAATGCCAGAGTACCTGCATGAAAAATTCCCGCCAGATAAGTTCATTGATCCATACATCGCTCAATGTCCATGCCTTTCGAACCAGTTCACGAATGCTCACCGTTCCGAATCGCAGATGAATTCCCAAACGTGATGTTCCCTCTATACCGGGAGTGTTTCTTGTTTCAGCATATTTCCTGATGAGATTTTTATCCAACAACGGAACAGGAAAATCAAACGCAACGTCCTTAAATTCAATTTCAGCAAGACTGAGAAAAGGTTCATGCTTTGTTTTTATAAAATTTGAAAAATATTTTTCGGTTGAAAATGATTTAAGAAAATTACTTTTTTCATCGATGGCTTTGGCCCTCCACTTTTTCATGTATGGAGTAAATACTGTGTATGGAAGACCATCTTCTTTTGTCACTTCATCCTTTTCAAAAATGACCTGGTCTTTGAATGAATGAAACGAACATTTATTTGTGCTGAGAAAATCTGCCACCTGCTGATCCCTCTCTCTTGCATATGGCTCATAATCGTGGTTAGCATAAACACTGTATATGGAATATTCTTTCAGTAAAATTTTCCAGGCATCAAGCGGAGTTCCATAGATGACCTTCAATGCTGATCTGTATTTTTTTAATTCATCATTAATCTGTTGAAGCTGCCGGTGGATGAAAATTACACGGTTGTCTTTTTTATCTTCAAGCCTGGATAAAATATTCTTGTCAAAAATAAATACACACAATACCTGTCGCCCGCTTTGCAACGCATGTGTGAGTGCAGCATTGTCATGTAACTGTAAATCCCTTCGAAACCAAAAGGCCGCTATTTCTTCCTGCATAATTTGTGTACCGAACAGCTAAAGAAATGAAATTGTTTTGAAAGCAATACAATTCAAATGAAACAGTATTTAAAGATGGATATAAAAATCTTATTTGGACAATACGTTGCTACTCCCTTTAGGGAAGAGTTGATACTGCAAATCGAAAAAAGATCGAAGATTTTTGTTTACCCGTTGATCGGACACTTGCCTTTATTGCTCACTTTTTTCTGGAGCATACAGGAGTTGAATTTGAATCCGAAGAATACATCCATGCTTCTCACATCAGATCCAAAAAAGGATGACAGGCGATCTGTACCGATTACAAAAAACGAATAACGCAAAGCAGCTCCCAGGTACACGTGTTCATATTCATACATGTTTGCTGAAAGACTGGCTTCAAATTTACTTCGCTCATAACGGGGAGTAAATGAAATTGAATTGGCTCGGTAAACTTCCCTGTTTGAAAGCGGAATCCGTTGCATGAAGCTGAGGCTGGCGTACCATCGTGGTTCTAAACAATAATCAAGTTGAAGGCTGGCAGCAGCAGGCGTGATCATTCCGAATTGATTGGCACCTTCATCGCCGCTGGAATGCGCGCTTAACTGGCGGTCAAAGTCATCGACACTTTTAAATTTGGCAGTGTCGAGGTAACTCCATTGCAGAGAGCCATCATTGATCCTGATCCTGGCTGCTTCACTGCTAAAGTTTACGTACCCCATGTCAATAAGAGACAGACCTACTTTATATTGATATCTTTTTTTATTGTCTGCATTCTTTCCACATTCATATCCGCCGGAAACTCTTTTATGAATGTACACAAGTCCTAAATCAGCGCTTCCACCATAGCCACGTGGACTTTGCCCCAAACCAAACGCATGTCCGTAATCAAGATTCACGTGATTCATATAAAGTGAACTGCTGTCAGGGATGCTGTATTCGCCGGCTTCAGCGTGCAGGTACATTCCATCAAAGGCAATAATTCCATTCAGTGTAGCGCCCCATGCAAGCCAGTGCAATTCACGGTTGATATAAACTTTTCCATACGTGAAGCCAACTTCTGCGAATGCCATTCCTGCAGCATTGAGCTTCATGTCCCTGAATACTTTATTGTGCAAAGGCGCATAATCAAAACCACTGGAGAAGCCTTGTGTGAGCGCAGACGGAACTCCGTTTGCTGATGCCACCACACGCACCGCACTGTGTACTGCCCATGCATGATTGAGTTTGTTTTTAATAAATCCCGGACCCAGCACCAATGCATTTACAAATGCATGCTTGCTTCCGGGAGATGTATATTCTACAAATGTAGTCGGGTTCGATTTTGTTCCATCCTCTGTTGAAGTTGTCTTTGTATTCACAGCAGAGAGTTTTGGTAAATAGAGATAATTGTTGTCGTAGAAAATATCTGCACCGAGCACATTTACTTCGAATTCGTATGGTGTTCCAACAACTTTAGCCGGGTTCACATGAAGGCCCATGATGCCGGAGTAATTGCTGTTTGCATACCCCCACATTTCTTGCGCAGATAAATTCATTACAGAAATGCCGGGAATGACAACCAAAGAGAAGAACGTCTTGAATAATAAATTGAAATATTTAGTCACAGGTTTCATGAAAATATAACGGGACGTAAGTTCCCATTATTTGAAACGGATATTTTTTTTTTCGGTTCGAAGGAAAACAGGGCGGATCTTACAGATCAAGCGATTGCTGCCCATTCTCAAGATCCAGCAACCATTGCTTTCTCCACAATCCGCCTGCATATCCGACAAGTTCAGAATTGGATCCGATCACCCTGTGACATGGGATAACGATGCCAATCGGATTTTTTCCGTTTGCAGATGCGGCTGCACGAATACTTTTTTCATCGCCGAGATTCCGAGCCAATTGTAAATAGGAAATTGTTTTTCCGAATTCTATCCTGAGAAGTTCATCCCAGACATGCCTTTGAAAAGTAGTGCCGTTGGGTTGCAATTGTAAATCAAATTTTTTTCTTTTTCCGGAGAAATAATCTCTCAACTGATTTACGCATTCCTTCAGTGAAGCAGGAATTTTTAAAGACGCTTTTTGTTGATCATCAGTAAAAAGCACAGAAAATACAACGCCATTCGAACCTGTAATTTCCAGAATTCCCAATGGTGATTCGATATATACTGTATCTATTGGATTCATCCGGATATTTTATTCAGGACTGTTTTTTTTCATTTCATCAGCAACCGCTTTTGAGGATGCGTCTCCACGCTTTTCTAATTCCTGGATGATGTTTGAATGGTCTTCGCTGTTCCTGTTTTGTGACAGTTTGAAATTCGCCTGGATCGTTTCAAGTGTCATTTTAAAGCCGGTGATCCCTGTAATATTTTCCCTGATTACCTGCGGACTGATGTTCTCAAAATATTTTGGTTTTTCAGAGCCGGCCTCCATGTGATTGGTAAGCAGGATCAGGTGTTCAACAAGCTCCAGCTCTGTCATCACACTTATTTTTCCATAAGCATGTACAGCGATATAATTCCAGGTAGACACATTTTCATGGCTGTACCACGAAGAGGAAATGTAAGCATGGGGGCCCTCGAATATCGCAAGTGCTTCCGGTGCATCATAAAATAATTGCCCCTGTTCATTTTCTTTCGAAACATGACCGATTAAAATTGTTTCGCCATTTTCTTCATGCAACATCAATGGAATATGTGTTGCAAGAGGTTTTTTTCCATCGGAGATAACAAGAATACCGAATGGATTTTTCCTGATGAATTCAATAAGTTCCTTGCGGTCAGTTTTTTTATAACGGTCTGGCGTGTACATAATCAGGGAAAGCGAAAACCAAAAGTACAGAAGAAAATGTCTCGGATTCAACGTTGCTCATACTTCATCTTTATATCGTTACCTCATCACTTAATCACCTCTTCAATTCATAAATCCACACATCCGTATTATATAAATGCTGAATCCTCGCAAACTTCAACCCGATTTTTTCGAGGACATGTTGTGATGGAATAT
>JBDTTM010000156.1:0-8936 GCA_039930605.1 Bacteroidota bacterium | reverse complement strand
AACGTGTTCCCCGCACCGGCAGCGTGGTTGATTTAGGCTGCGGCTATGGAAATGTATCACTCATGCTTGGTTTTATTTCAAAACACAGGCAGGTAACAGGCGTAGATTATGACGAAGATAAAATTGCGATGGCCTCCAATTCACCGACAAAGCCTCCCAATGTTAATTTCATTCATAGCGATGTCCTGGATTATAATTTCTCACCCACGGATACTTTCTTACTGAGTGATGTCCTGCATTATATGCCTGAGGAAAGCCAGGTATCCCTGCTGGAGAAGTGTATCGCAAACCTCAAGCCAGGCGGCACTGTTTTGATTCGTGATGCCAATGCGGATTTAAGCAACCGACATAAGGGAACCAGGTTCACAGAATTTTTTTCAACTACATTTGGTTTCAACAAAGCATGTTACGGAGGAATGCATTTCATTTCAGGTAAAACAATTGAAAGGGTTGCTAAAGATTACAACCTGCAGCTTGAAGTGATTGACAACACAAAGCTCACATCGAATATATTTTATCATTTACGGAAAATCTAGAATTGTTTATACTTGAACTATTGATAATTACGTGGACATTTATGACAGGGACTGGAAAGTCTGATTGCAACCTTCGGAAAATTTATAATTGCTTATATATTACCCCGACATTTATGTCAGGGACTAAGAATTCTGATTTGAAATGGCTTTAGCCACATTTTTTTTATTTGGTACACAAGTTTGGTATTAATAGATCCGTAATTCAATTGCAATTGGTTACATCTAATGAATTGTAGAAGTTAATAAATTATGGAGCATTTTGATGTAGCAATTATCGGCAGTGGTCTCGGGGGACTCGAATGCGGTTACATTCTTGCCAAAGAAGGATACAAGGTCTGTATCCTTGAAAAGAACCGTCAATTCGGTGGCAACCTCCAGATCTTTGTCAGAGATCGTGCTATTTTCGATACAGGTATTCATTACATCGGTGGTTTGGACGAAGGTCAAAACCTGAATCGTTATTTCAAATATTTCGGCCTGATGGATAAGCTGAAGTTAAAACGCATGGATATGGATGGTTTTGACGTGATCAGCTTTTCCAACCATGAAAAAGAATACAGGCATGCGCAGGGCTACGAAAATTTTATTGAAGTACTTGCAAAGGATTTCCCGAAGGAGAGAAAAGCAATTGAAGAATATTGCGATAAAATAAAGGAGATCACGCAGCATTTTCCGTTGTATAATTTAAAATTGGATAAGAAGGACATCCTCAATACGAAAATATTTGAGATCAATGCCCGCGATTACATCAATTCGGTGACCAAAGATGTCATGTTGCAAAATGTATTGGCCGGATCCAACCCACTATATGCCGGCAATGGCGACAAGACGCCGCTTTATGTACACGCCCTGGTGGTGAATACGTATATCGAAAGTTCCTGGAAGTGCGTTGATGGCGGTTCACAGATCGCAACGCAACTTGTAAAGTCAATCAAGAAGATGGGCGGCATCGTACGCAACTATGCCAGGGTTTCGAAAATAATGTGCAATGGTGACAAGGCAGAATATGCTGAGCTGGAAAACGGAGAAAGGATTTATGCAAAAACATTTATCTCAAATCTTCCGCCTGCAGACACTCTTGACATGATGGAGAATTGCAAGATAAGACCTGCTTATCGACATCGTATCAGGGAGCTGAATAATACCATTTCTGTTTTTACATTGAACATTGTGATGAAGGAAAATGCCTTTCCATACCTGAACCACAATATTTATCACTACGCAAATAAGGATGTCTGGAATGAAATTGATTACCGTGAAGATAAATGGCCAACGAGCTGCGCATTTTTCACTCCTTACAGCTCAAGGGCAGGAAATTATGCCGATAGCATTGCATTGATGAGCTACATGAAATTCGAGGAAGTGCAGCAATGGTCACAAACAAATAATACGATTCCGAAAAATCAAATCACCCGTGGGGAGGATTATGAGGAATTCAAACATCGGAAAAGTGAAAAGCTGATTAACTTTATCGAGGAAAAATTTCCGGGAATCAGGAGTAAAATAAAATCCCATTATGCGTCTACTCCCCTTACGTTCCGTGATTACATCGGAGTGAGGGATGGATCTCTTTATGGGATAGAAAAGGACGCTGCTGATCCTTTGAAATCATTTATCTCGCCCAAAATGAAAGTGGAAAATATATTACTTACAGGACAAAACCTCAATATGCACGGTGTACTCGGAGTTACAGTCAGTGCCGTAGTAACGTGTTCACAGTTGCTCGGAACAGAATACCTGATGGGTAAAATTTATGCTGCCTCATAAAAGATGAAAAATAATTCAACCACTGCATGGATGCTGATGATAATCCTTGCCGTCATCTGGGGCAGTTCATTCATCTTGATAAAGCGGGGATTGGAAGCCTACACGCCTTTACAGGTCGGGGCCATCAGGATGGGCGTTTCTTTTCTCTGCCTGCTTCCATTCCTTGTGAAGTCCCTGAAAAAAGTTCCCCGTGATAAATGGAAATACCTTTTTGCAGCCGGCTGGCTCGGAAATGGGATTCCTTCCATTCTCTTTCCGCTTGCCGAAACACACCTGAACAGTGCACTCACAGGAATGCTGAACTCACTCACACCGCTTTTTACTTTCATTATCGGCATCAGCATTTTCAAAATGAGATTTTCACAGAATAAAATTCTTGGCCTGGTCATCGGTCTCATTGGAGCATGCCTGTTGATTGCCGGAAGAAATTCTGATGATGCACAAAGTGATCTCTTCTATACGACAGCGGTTATTATCGCAACACTGTGTTATGGCACCAGCGTGAATATTATCCGCAGCAAACTTGTTGAAATAGACAGCATCAGTAATACAGCCATGGCCTTGCTATTTACTGGACTGCCCATGGGTGCGTCTTTATTCTTCACCGATTTTATTTCACGTACGCAAAATATTCCGGGAGCAGGAATGAGCCTGATGTTTGTATTTATCCTGGCCATTTTTGGTACAGCGATCAGCACAGTGCTTTTCAATAAACTGATAAAGATTTCAGGTGCTTTGTTTGCTACATCTGTAACCTACCTGATTCCGATCGTGGCAATTTTGTGGGGATTCGCGGATAGAGAAACACTGACACCACTGCATTTTCTCGGACTTTCAGGCGCGCTGATCGGGGTTTACCTGATTAATAAAAGCAGCTCCGCCGTAAAAAAACAAGAGTAGTTTACTTGTTAATCGTAATTGATTCTGTTGTCACAGTATTGCTTTGGTTACCTGCCCTGTCCTTTACATAAATAGAATACGTAACAGATTGCGAATTGCTGCCATTGGTAATAGCTGTCGTTTTTAATTCAACGTCCAGGTGACCCGTGATGATCAGTGAAGATCCCGGTGGAGCCAATTCCTGAATCCTGTATTCATAGATAACATTCACCCTGTTGTCGACAAGAAAAAGATTGTGTGCATCTGCATTGTTCTCGCCCAGGTCACCATCGCCGTCAGTGTATTTAATTCTGAAAGTAAGAGGATCGCCTTCATCAATATTATTTGAAGAAATTGACTCCAGTTCAATTGTTGGTGTGTTACTGTCTATCGGACTGTCCTTGTGGCAGGAAGTGAATGCAACCAACAGAATTCCGAATGAAATATTTTTCAGCAAGTTCATTTTCATTGAACAATAAATGAGCAGTAGTATTTGTAATAAAAGGAATAGTCATCACGCGGGAATTCAGTTGGCTGTACATGATCTCCATCGTTCACATAGTAGCGGAAAAAAACGGTATCGTTCGGAGTATAATTATTGGCATTGATTGGGATAAGCCACAACTGAGCAAAAGCATTATACGATGCATTAACAGTGGTAGAATTGCTAAAATCATCCATGCTATATGAAAGTTTTAGCTGATTTAAACTAAGATCAGCATACGACGTGCTGTCATCTGTTGCCCCAAACACGATATAAATATTCTGATTGGGATGGATAATAAATGGATTGTATGAAATGCCACCCAATCGGATATTGTCTACCTGGTAGAATACAAAGTTTGTGAACGAATCCGCATCCATTGCAAAGATGGAGCTGATAACAGGCGGCAGGTTAGGCGCTACAGGAATATTTCCATTTTGGTCTTTAGCCCCGTTCATGATCCAGTTATAGATGTGAGCTGTGTCTGCTGGAGATAACCGTCCTCCATTTCCGTTGGAAGGCATGTAATCAGCTGTTTGTGTTCTGAGGCGTTCCATTAAAAAGGAATTATCACCGTCATATGGAATTACGCGCAAAGAAAAATATCTTGATGTATCATCATTGCAGTGCGTTTTATTGACAGGTTGATAAACCAACGTTGAATAAGTCGACATCACTGTTCTGTAATCAGGTTCGAATGTGCCGTCATGACAAGTTGATTTTGCACAACGTGGAAAGAAAATGTTGCGATGCAAACCTACAATTGAATTCGGGTCGGCAGATTGTGAAGTTGTTGTATCAGTATCATAGTTAACATCTCCATATGGATTGTTGGGAGTTTTTTCACAGGAAACGGCAATCCACAAGGCGGTCAAAAGAATGAAGAATATGTATTTTCTCCTCATAAGAATGCCTGTTGAATACCGGTATTATTAAAATCCATTAGGATATCAGAAGGAATCTGGTTTTCAAACCCCAGCAAATTGGCTATTGCAGATGAGATGTCAATGCTTTCACCGATACTTTGGCCAACCGGTGCAACAATTTCAATTCCCTGGTTCACCACAGTGGCTGGACCCAGAACTTGGCAAAATATTTCACGAGCCATCTGATCACCGCTGAAATTTTCATCGAATGGAGCAGTATGGTCAAGTGCAGCGCGCCCATTCTGATCAATATTTGAATTACCGGTTGTATTCCTTCCATGCTCCGGTGCAATGATCATTACAGTATCATCCATCATCCCTGGTGTCGATTGTATTTTATTCCACAAATGAGCTACAGCGAAATCCGCCTTGTGAAGATTCACGGCATAATCAGTGAAGTTGAAATGCGCCACGTCTACGTCCTGCATGTTGACGACAAGTAACTCAGGGGTAAACTGGTCAATGATTTTCTCAGCAAAGAAAATATTCCGCATGTCGTTGTTCATGGCAGCGCCGGCTCCCCATGGATCGTTAAAGGCTCCGCCCTGGTATTGACTGAACATGCCGTCAATCCATGTTTGCAGCTCCGCAGCATCAAGCTCGGTATTAGTAATACCTGCATCTCCATCAACAAAACTTTTATTAAAGTTATGATTCATGAAAGTACGCATGTTATTCACAGCTGCTTCCTCTGCGCTTGTAAATGTTTTTAATGTACCGATGGAATTATACCCCTGATTGCTGAACATATAAGTAGGCGCAATAAAATTAGCCCCGTATTGCGCACCATACCCTCCGTAAGAACTGAAATTCAGCGCAGGATATGGACCCAGGGTGTTGGACACCCACCAGCATTTCCTTGCCGTCTGCGCGGGTGAATTATGTTTTCTGTACAATTCAAAAATTGTAGGCGTATGTGGATGATCTTTAATATTAAGATCTGCTGTAGTATAAGCACCGGTTATTGCTGTAGTATGCCCGTTGAAATGTCCCGTCGGACCTTTTTTATAACGAAAGTCTTTGAAGAGCGTCCCTTTGGATTGAAGGTTATATCCTAGGTTCAGGTTCGGAAGCGGGCTCCCGGCAATGGCAGCAGCGATATCAAGCGGAACCGATTCAGAACCAAGCAGCATATGAGGCATGATATTTCCCAATCCCTTATCAACAGATTCCATGTTTCTTACCCCGCCTGCAAACATGCAGAACACAACATGGTTCACCTTCCGGATTCCGGACGCCGCAAATAATCTCCCTGATGGAAGAATATAAGGAACAGTAAAAGCCCCTGCTGTGGCCAGTCCCGCTTTCTTAATGAAATCTCTTCTTCTCATCGTTTTGATATTAACTATAATCGAATAACCTATTGACTTTATAACCTAATGACGGCTGTTAATTAGTAATATCTATATTCATTACTCGTCATACACGCATAATAAACCATCATCGGTGTAATGTTTGTGCTGTTCGAAATGATATCACTGATGAAATAATTTTCAAATGCATCCGGTTTGCGGTTGAAAAACTTCTGGATGGTTTCATCTACAAACAACGGAATGTTAGCGCGCATCGTAGCATCTGCGGGAATCTGTACCGCAGGTGAATTGAGGAAGTGACGAACAATACGGTCTTCAATCAGTTTCTTATCCCCGAAAGCATCGTATGATTGCTGCACATACAGTAAGGTATCGGTCGGAATATTGTTGTTGAACAAATCAGAATATACAATTGAAATAAATTCAGTGGTGGTTTTTACGTTGTCTTTAGCTCCGCCTGGTTGGGTTACTTTCACATCCTTGACTTCATACACATATTCCTTTTTGCAGGACGAAATAATTCCCGCAAGTAAAACAACAGCAAAAAACAAGTTCAATTTTTTCATTCTATTCCGATGTATTCGTTGGTGGATAAAATATCCTTTTGCATTTGTACATAATCATGGCTGCTGCCGAATGCCTGAACCGCATTGCCCATTTCAATAGAGGTAGGGTTGCGCAGAAGGAACCGGTTGTAAAGATTGATAGCAAGGCCTTCAAAATAATCTCTCGAAGAAAAAAAGATATTCAGGAATTCATCTTTCGACTGTCCCGTTTGCAAAAACAGGATGCCTGGCATTCCTTCCACTATTTTTTTTCCTTCGCTAAGCTCATTTGCTGTTGGATATCGGCTTAGGAAATGCTGGAAACAACTTACTACAAAATTTTCTGTTCCCATGTTTATCTGGTCATAGAAGTAATTATCCGCACATCTCTTATGTAAGTGGATAATATCAATCTGGCTACCTGCAAGGTCAGAAGGAACACGCTGAAGGCTGTCCAGCCTTTCTATTTCATGTGCAATGACGTCATAAACAAGAATGTTATCCGGATCGTTCAAAGCCAGGTTAAAGAGATAAATATAAAAAGTAATGTCCGCAGTGTCCAGGTTATTTAGCAACTCTGTGCGGGCAAAATCATACAGGTGTGGTAAATAATTCGGGGAAGAAAAAACCTGGCCAAGAAATTGTGCGCGGCTTGCATTCGATAAATTATTCTGACGAAGCACATTGAAACCGGAACTCTTTTCGCTTTCACTCGCTTCACGCCCAAGCACAGAAACATACACACGGTTCACATAATTACTGATCGTTACATTTTCAATCGTTTGATCGGGTGGAGCGGCGTTATCAGGAATGATTACTTCATCCTTACAGGAAGAAAAAACAGCGATGACAATAAAGATGATTAACAGGTTGGCAATTCGTTTCATCAATGTTATGGATGGATTTACGAACCTAAAGATAAACTTAGTTCACCTTTAGGACTGTTAAAACAATAACGAAGAAATACAGAAGTTATTGACAGTGTATGAAAAATAATTTCTGTTTAGTGGACTCAAACTAGCCTTTGGAACTCATCTCCGTATAATATTGAAAGAACAATGGAATCGTTTCAATTCCTTTCATGAAATTGAATACGCCATAATGTTCATTCGGAGAGTGGATCAGGTCACTGTCTAAGCCAAATCCCATCAGCACAGATTTCAATCCCAGTTCCTTTTCAAAAAGTGCCACGATTGGAATGCTGCCACCGCCACGTGTAGGAATGGGTTTCTTGCCAAAAGTTTTTTCCATCGCTTTGCTTGCTGCTTTGTAAGCAACAGAATCAGTCGGGGTCACCACAGGTTCACCACCATGATGCGGAGTTACTTTTACTTTCACTCCTTTCGGTGCAACAGATGTAAAATGTTTGGTGAAAATTTCCGTGATTTTATCTGTAGTCTGATGCGGCACCAATCTCATACTGATCTTTGCAAATGCCTGTGAAGGAAGTACAGTCTTGGAACCTTCACCTGTATAGCCGCCCCAGATACCGTTCAGTTCAAAAGTGGGACGGATTCCTGTACGCTCCAAAGTAGTGTAACCGGTTTCTCCACGGACTTCATCAATACCTAAATCTTTTTTATATTCATTCAGGTTAAAAGGAGTTTTATTCAACTCAGTTCTTTCGTCAGCAGTCAGCTCCAATACATCATCATAAAATCCCGGAATCGTAATCCGGTTTTCTTTGTCTTTCATTGATGCAATCATGTCGCACAAAATCTGGATGGGATTGGCTACTGCGCCACCATACACACCCGAATGCAGATCTCGATTCGGTCCGGTAACTTCAACCTGTACATAACTCAAGCCGCGAAGTCCCACTTCAATACTCGGGGTGTCATTCGCAACAATAGATGTATCAGAAATTAATATCACATCACCCGTTAGCCGGTTTTTATTCTCACGAACCCATGTTCCAAGGTTTGATGAACCCACTTCTTCTTCACCTTCAATCATGAAACGCACATTGCAAGGAAGTGTATTTGTCTTCATCATACTTTCAAATGCTTTGATGTGCATGAATACCTGTCCCTTGTCATCACAACTTCCACGCGCATAAATATTTCCATCACGTACTTCTGGCTCGAATGGGGGAGTGGTCCATAGGTTCACTGGGTCAGCAGGCTGTACGTCATAGTGTCCGTAAACAATTACTGTAGGAAGTTTTGAATCAATTATTTTTTCTCCGTAAACAATCGGGTGTCCGGGAGTCTGACAGATTTCCACTTTATCTGCACCTGCTTTTTCCAGGCTCGATCTGATGAATTCCGCAGCACGTGCTACATCCGGTTTGTTTTTGCTGTCAGCACTAACGCTCGGTATCCGCAGCAATTCAAAAAGTTCTTCCAAAAAACGGTTTTCGTTTGTTTTTACAAATGCCAATGTTTGTTCCATATCAGTTTGAGGTTTTAATTTTTTTTTTTGTCTACTAGTTGACTGTTGACTGTTGACTGTTGACTGTTGACTGTTGACTGTTGACTGTTGAC
>JBDTTM010000155.1:0-9076 GCA_039930605.1 Bacteroidota bacterium | reverse complement strand
CAGGAAGCATTTTGTATGACCTGGAAAAATGATCCATGTCAAAATCATAACTCACCCCTTTGCCTGAACCAACCGGTAACTGGTAATAATTTGCCAATGCAGTGTAAACACGAAGTACTTCTTTCGTTTCGGGAAAACTAAGTTGAGCCCGGGAAGTGAGGTCTTCAATGTCTGATTGGTTATACAGGAGCACCGCATAAGCTTTTTCTTCATCACGTCCTGCGCGTCCTGCTTCCTGGAAATAAGCTTCCGGACTCTCAGGTAAATCGAGATGCACAACAAAACGAACATTCCCTTTGTCGATGCCCATGCCGAAAGCATTGGTAGCCACAATCACGCGCACTTTTTCTTTCATCCAGTCGTCTTGAACCGTACTGCGGATTTCTGCATTAAGCCCGGCATGGTAGTATGAAGCTTTTATTTTTTGCTTTTGTAAATACTCAGCAGTCTCTTTTGTCTTCTTCCTGTTACGGACATATATAACTCCTGTGCCTTTTACATTTGAAATAATATTCAGCAGCTTTTGCATTTTGTCTTCTTCATGAAATACGACATAAGCAAGATTTTTCCGCTCAAAACTTTTTCTGAAAATATTTTCTGTTTTAAAATTCAGCTTTTCCTGGATGTCACGTTGAACTTCCGGTGTTGCTGTTGCCGTTAATGCTAGTACAGGTGTGCCTGGAATTAATTCCCTGATCTCTGCAATCTTTAAGTATGGAGGACGGAAATCATATCCCCATTGTGAAATGCAATGCGCTTCGTCAACGGCCAGCAGGTTCACTTTCATATTCTGAACACGTTCACGGAAAAGTTCTGTCGCCAGCCGCTCCGGTGTGACATACAAAAATTTTGTTTTCCCGAAGGCCGCATTGTCCAGTGCAATTTCAATCTCATTCCGTTTCATCCCGCTCATGATGGCAACTGCTGGAATGCCTTTACTCTTCAGCGCTTCCACCTGGTCCTTGATCAATGATATGAGTGGTGATATTACAATGCATACACCTTCATTCACCATTGCAGGAACCTGGAAGCAAACCGATTTACCGCCACCGGTAGGCATGAGTGCAAGCGTGTCTTTTCCTTCCAGGACAGACAATATAATATCCTCCTGCAAGGGACGGAAATTACTGTGTCCCCAATAAGTTGTAAGTATTTCTTTGATGCGGGTCTTCACAATAGTACTTACAGCTTTTCCAATAGGTATTGATAAAGTTTCAACATCGTCTCAATATCTTTCTTATGCACTTTTTCATCAGGCGTATGCACATGGTCTTCTGGCGCACCAATGAAACACCAGTCAATAGGGTAGGGGACTTTCTGAATTTCAGTGCCGTCACTTCCCCCGCTGCCTTCCACTTCAAGTTGAAATGGAATGCCGCTTGATTTTGCCAGGGAAATTATTTTCTCGACAAAAATCCTTCGTGGAATTCCAGTGTCACGCAAACTTATCACCACGCCATTGCCGTGTGGAACTCCTTCCGTTACCCATGTAATATCGGAGATGAGCGCCTGCTTTACATCGTACTTTTCATAAAGGAACCTGGATAAATAAGACGCACTGCCGCCTCCGTGTTCTTCCCAGCAACTGAAAGCAATGGCACCATCCTTTAATGTTTCGCAAAGCTTTAGTGCATTCCATACGCCAAGGCGGTTGTCGAGGTAACAACATTGCACGAACTGATCATCTTCCCGGAAAACAGGTTTGTAGGAAAGATCGGTTCCTCTATCAATTTCACGGTGATAGCGGCAGGATAATTTACTTTCATTCTTGTCATTCACGAGAGAACATTCTATTTTTCCCAGGCTGTCTTCGCCAAGAAGTATTGCGCCCGTCTCTGCTGCAGGTCCTCCAACTTTTACCAGTTGGTTTTTGTATCGTACAGTATAGCCAATGGAATCAATGTGAGCATAGACGGCAGTACGCGGTTGGCCAAACACAAGTACAATGCAGTTTTGAAAGCCATCGCCTTCAAAAATCTGCGGCTGGTGTCTCCAGCTATTTTTATGGGTATTGATGTAGTCAAGCAAAAATGATGTCATCGCGCCTTCGTTGCCGGAAGGAGCATGAATCGAGCAAAGTTGTTTAAGTAGTTGCATAGTTCATTCAGTTGTTTCGGAAAAAATAAAGTTGATCGTCCAGTATTATTTCTTCTGTTTTCTTTTGCGTAAAATTAAATGCAGGAGCTTTTACTCCGTCATCCAGGAATTTATTGGCAATAAAAATACGGGCTTCATCCCATAGGTTCTGCTCAATGAAATTTCTCAACGTAAATGCGCCGCCTTCAACAATTACACTTTGGATATTTCGGTTGTACAGTTCTTGTAAAATTGCCTTGAGTGAATTTTTAGAAAAGTCGACAGCTTTCCATTCGGTATTTCCTTTTTGTAAATTTTTTGTTTCGTTGAAAATCAATGCAGGTGCCGACTGGTCTAGAACCCGCGCATCGTTGTCGATTGTATTGAGCGGGTCAATAACAATTCTCAAAGGATTTTTCCCCTTCCAGTCACGAACGGTTAGCCCTGGATTGTCGGTAGTTACGGTATTGCTTCCTACCATTATGGCCTGTTCTTCACTGCGCCATTTATGAGTAAGCCGGCGGGAATGTTCATTGCTGATCCACCGGTTTTCTTCCGTGATTGTTTTGGGAGCGATAAACTGATCCTTGCTTTGTGCCCACTTTAAAATGATGTACGGACGTTTCTTTTCATGAAAGGTAAAAAAACGTTTGTTCAGTTCCCTGCATTCTTGCTCCAGAATTCCTGTTGTTAACTGGATTCCTGAGGCATTTAATTTTTTTATCCCCAACCCATTTACCTCAGAAAAAGTATCCATGCACCCGATGAATACTTTCGGAATCTTTTTCGCAATTATCAAATCAGCACACGGTGGTGTTTTGCCAAAATGGGTGCATGGCTCAAGCGAGACAAACAGTTCAGATTGAGTCAGTATTTCCGCCCCATGCTTTTCAATGACATCATTGATTGCATTCACCTCCGCATGTGCTTTTCCGAATTCCTTGTGGAATCCTTCCCCGATTATTTTCCCTTCATGAACAACCACGCAGCCCACCATTGGATTGGGCGCAACATTTCCCAGGCCATTGGAGGCAAGTTCAATGCATCGGGACATGAATTGTTCAGCAGTATTCATTGCTTGCGAAAGTAAGGGTTTGATTTCGCTCCGGGTGCAAATAAATCATGGATAAAACAATGGAATAATCTTTTCTTTGCTTCGCAGAATGAATACCATCAATGACTTTATTACGCTTGCCAGGCAGGAATTGCTCCCACTATATGATGCAGGGGAACTCAATCAAATTCTTTTTCTGCTGGTGGAAGATGTGATGGGATTTTCAAAAACTGACTTTCAGCTAAAAAAAAATGAGCCGTTAAGTGGTTCGGATTCAGAAAAACTGGGTCATTTCATTGAACAATTAAAATTAAACAAGCCCGTTCAATATGTCCTCGGATCTACATGGTTTTCCGGAATGAAATTCATCGTGAACGAAAATGTCCTGATTCCCCGTCCCGAAACTGAAGAACTCTGTTCCTGGCTGTTGTCTCATATCTCTCAGCTACAGTCTCATATTTCTCTTCTCGACATCGGTACCGGAAGTGGCTGCATCGCAATCACTCTAAAGAAAAATCTTCCATCAGCATCTGTACATGCAATGGATATTTCACCAGGTGCATTGGAAGTTGCAAAACAAAATGCGGAGTTGAATAAAACAGAAATTATTTTTTACCAGGGAGATATTTTGTCAAAAGATTTTGAGACTTCGGGCAATGAAAAGTTTGATGTCATCGTCAGCAATCCACCGTACATCAGGAGAAGTGAAATGAATTCAATGTCTGTGCATGTCAAAGATCATGAACCACATACTGCACTATTCGTTAAAGACGATGATGCATTGCTTTTTTATCGCGCCATTGTTGACTTTTCAAAGAATCATTTAAAAGAAAACGGCCGATTGTTTTTTGAAATCAATGCATCGATGGGACAGGAAATTCAAGATCTGCTGCTTGAAAAGGGGTTCAGGGACATTGAATTAAAAAAAGATCTCTCCGGAAATTCCAGGATGGTTCAGGCTTTGGCTGCTCTTAATCACTTAATCACTTAATCACTTAATCACTTAATCACTTAATCACCTTTCCACCTACTCAACCACATCCCCATACAAATCAAACTCCGCCGCAGAAAAAATTTTCGCCTTTACAAAATCCCCGATCCTCGCATAATACTTCGTTGCATCAATCAGTACTTCATTATCTACCTCCGGTGAATCTGCTTCTGTCCTGCCGATGTAATAGTTTCCTTCTTTCCGGTCGATAAGCACTTTATATGTATTGCCGATTTTTGACTGGTTGATCTCTGAAGAAATCGTTTCCTGGATTTGCATAACCTCTTCTGCGCGCATTCTTTTTATATCGTCTGGAACATCATCGTTCAATGCGAAGGCATGCGTATTTTCTTCATGTGAGTAAGTGAATATTCCAAGCCGGTCGAAACGCGTAGCTGCTACCCATTCCTTCATTTCTTCGAAATCTTTTTCTGTCTCGCCCGGGTAACCGGCAATCAGCGTGGTTCGGATCGCAATGCCCGGAACTTTTTCCCTGATTTCATTTACGACTTCAATTGTTTTTTCTTTCGTAATTCCTCTGCGCATACTCTTCAGCATGTTATTGGTGATGTGCTGTAATGGAATGTCGAGGTAATTACAGATGTTCTTACGTTCATTCATTACATCAAGCACGTCCATCGGGAAGCCGGATGGAAAAGCATAATGCAACCTGATCCAATCTATGCCTTCTACATCACTTAAATGACGCAATAATTCTGACAGGTTTCGCTTATTGTAAATATCAAGTCCGTAGTAAGTAAGATCCTGTGCAATCAATATTAATTCTTTCGTGCCTTTTGCTGCAAGTTGTTTCGCATGAATAACGAGTTCATCAATGGGAATTGAAATGTGTTTTCCCCGCATCAACGGAATCGCGCAGAAAGAACATGGTCGGTCACAGCCTTCAGAAATTTTCAGGTAAGCAAAATGTTGTGGAGTTGTAAGCAGTCGTTCGCCAATTAGTTCATGTTTGTAATCAGCGCCCAGTGACTTTAAAAGTTTCGGCAGATCCCTTGTTCCGAAAAATTCATCAACATTTTTTATTTCTTTCTGTAAATCCGGCTTGTATCTCTCACTCAAACATCCGGTAACAATCAGTTTTTCAATTTTTCCCTCTTGCTTGGCACGGGCATATTCTAAAATAGTATCAATGCTTTCTTCCTTGGCATTGTCAATGAATCCGCAGGTATTGATGATTACAATCGCAGCATCCTCATCCGTGGATTCATGAGCCACATCAAACTTATTGGCCCTGAGCTGCCCCATAAGTACCTCGCTATCATAGATATTCTTGCTGCATCCCAGCGTTATGACGTTAACCTTGTTCTTTTTTAGTGATTTTGTGCGCATCCGGGGTCAAAGGTAACCCTAGTTTTGATTAATTAGAGGTGGTTCAGCCTGCAGTAGAAGACATTAATGATTTTTGTGTCTTAAGTCTTAGTGGCAAGATTTTAAAATCGCCACAAAGGCTCTAAGTCACAAATTAGAATAGGATATTCAAATTGACCCAATACCGATTGCTTTCGAAACGTAATTTTTGAATAAGAGAAATATGTACTTTCGGGAAAAATTTAATTCCCGAACCATTAATTCTATTCCTATGCTTCATTTTACTAAAGCGGCAAGTGCATGTATGATTATTTCACTTGTCTTGTTTTCATCTTTTTCATTTTCCCAGGCAAAATTGTCCATTCAAAATCCGGGAAAACCATCAATTTCAACTGCGAAGGGAAAATCGAAAACGCATTTCAGAAATGAACATCCATCTGCTGCGCGCATCACTCCTCCTTCTCCCCACCAGGCAGGTGAACTTTGTAACTGCTGGATCAATAGGGATGCAACATGGGATGTAGTTCCTTTTGATTGCGATGGCGGAAGCGGTGGTCCGGGTCTACCTCCGGATTACAGGAATGACGACTGGTCATTCTGTTTGCATCTCCCGTTTACCTTTTGCTTTTATGGACAAAATGTGGATTCAGTATTTATCAATAATAACGGCAATGTTTCCATTGGTGCCCCATGGGATACCTATGATCCTGAATCTTTTCCTACTGCACTTTTTAGCATGATCGCACCACTATGGAGTGACGTGGATACAAGAGGACTAAGCAGTGGACTTGTCTATTATAAATTAATAGGGTCTCACCTGGTCGTTCAATGGGATGGCGTTGATTATTTTGAATCTGATTCTTTAAATACAACTCATCTCAGTCTTTATAATAGCTACCAATTAATCATGTCCAATGGAGTAGACCCTGTATTACCGGCAGGACAAAACGTTTCGTTCTGTTACAAGGATATGAACTGGACCACAGGTGATGCATCCGATGGCGTTGATGGCTTCGGTGGTTTTCCTGCTACGTGCGGAGTGAACCAGGGCGATGGTGTAAATTATTTTCAAATAGGTTATTATGATGCGGCAAGTAATGCATGGGATGGACCATACGGTAATAATGACGGCATTTATTCGCTCAGCAACCAGTCTTTCAATTTTAATGTATGTGATTCATCCAATACACCACCTATTGCTGTTGCCAATTATGTTTGCGATACACTCGTTCTATGTGAAGGCGACACCGGGTACGTAAATGTCGGGTATCTGTCACCGGAAATTACACAGACCACCTCCATTGTAATAGATTCGCTCGGTCTGAATGGCTTAACCATCCTCAGTGATTCAACTGCGAACCTGGCCGGTATCAATATGCAGATTATAGCACAACCGGGAAATGACGGCTACCACCTGCTGCACTTGTATGCAACAGACAATGGAACTCCTCCGCAGACAACTTCAACATATGTTGTTGTAAGTATTCTCAATTGCGGTGTAGATGTGAATGATATTAATTTTACAGATAACCTCCGGATATCTCCGAATCCTGTTTCTGATTTATTAACCATTAACTATGCATCCGCGAACCTTGTACCGTTGAAAATAGAAATAAAAAATATGCTCGGACAGACAATAATGAATCTGCCAATGGAAAATGAAACATCATTTGTAAAAACTATTTCAATGAGTAGCTATCCCGAAGGAATTTATTTTGTAAGACTGCTGACAGGAAAAGCAACGATTGAAAAAAGATTTATTAAAAATTAATTCAAGGATATAAATTGGCTTTCTTAAAATTGAAAAAGGTCTGGAGTTTCAGTTTTAGAAACGGTCAGGCGCATTTAGGCCCGGTATTATTTTCATCAAGGCAAACCAATTCAATATTTATCTCAATTTAAATTCAAAATTCACATGCTAAACTTTACAAAATTAATTGCAGCTGTAGGTGTTACCGCGTTGGTGTATTCCTCCGTAGCCTTTGCGCAACAACCGCTTACACCGGAGGCACAGAAAAAAGTAAACCAGCTCAAGATTAACAATCAACTGACAGGTCGTGAACAGTTGATCAATCCGCAACCATCAAATGCAAGAGTCACTTTGCCAACTCCGCGTCCGGCCGGAGAATTATGCAATTGCTGGATAGACCGCGATACTACCTGGATCATTGTTCCGTTTGATTGTGTAGGAGCCAGTGGAGGTCCCGGCATTGCACCTGAGTACAGGAATGATGACTGGTCTGCATGTGTTGGTCTGCCATTCAATTTTTGCTTTTATGGCCAATCAGTAGATTCTGTCTTCATCAATAACAATGGAAATATTTCCATCGGAACCAATTACTCTACGTATTCACCTATTTCATTTCCTACAACAACTTTTAGCATGATTGCTCCTTTATGGGGTGATGTGGACACACGGGGTGCGAGCAGCGGGCTCGAATACTATAAATTAACCAGTACGCATCTTATTGTACAATGGGATGGTGTTGATTATTTCAATTCTGATACCTCATTCGGAAATTTACACCAGAGTTTATATAACACTTACCAGTTGATTATTACCAATGGCACAGACCCGATTTTACCGGCAGGACAAAATGTTTCTTTTTGCTATAAGGACATGCAATGGACGACCGGTGATGCTTCACTTGGTACAAATGGATTTGGAGGCTACCCTGCAACTTGCGGAGTAAACCAGGGAAATGGTGTTGATTATTTCCAGATCGGTTTATATGATACTGCTACCACAGGATGGGATGGACCTTACGGAGTGAATGACGGCATTTACTCACTCAGCAATCAGTCGTTCAACTTTAACGTGTGTGATTCTGCCAATACACCTCCGATTGCCGTTGCGAATTATGTTTGCGATACACTGGTATTGTGTGAAGGCGATACCGGTTACATCAATGCAGGTTACCTTTCTCCTGAACCCAACCAGACTACTGCTATTGTGATTGATACCATCGGGTTGCAGGGAGTTTCTATCATCAGTGACTCAACGGCCAACCTTGCCGGTATCAACCTGCAGATTATCGCCCAGCCGGGAAATTATGGTTATCACCTGTTACATTTATATGCAACTGATAATGGAGTTCCACCGCAATCTACAACGACTTATATTGTGGTGAGCATTCTCAATTGCGGTGTTGGGGTTAATGAACCCGGTGCTTCCGGTAATCTCGTGTTATCGCCGAACCCGGTTTTGGATTTTGTTTCCGTGAGTTATTCATCTCTCACTGCAGCAGCTTTCTCAGTGGAGATCCGCAATGCACTCGGTCAAACGGTTAAAAATATTTCTGTTGATCCGGTCATGGCTTTCTCGAAAAGAATATCTGTTGAGGACCTGCCGGCAGGAATTTATTTTGTGCACCTGGTCTCATCGAAAGGAATGCTGGAACAGAAATTTATAAAACAGTAATTCCTGTTTTAGTCAGGGAGAGATATTTATAACATTTTCAAAAACCCGTATTTATAAGTCGTTCACACGTTGAATGACTTGTATATTTGGTGAAATATTATTTGGAATGGAATCCAACTTCGCAATTAATCAAATCCTGTTGCGCTACAAATCAAGCCAGGAGAAAAATCTTCAGTATGCATTTGAGGAACTTAAAAGTATCAAT
>JBDTTM010000154.1:0-9097 GCA_039930605.1 Bacteroidota bacterium | reverse complement strand
GGTGCGTCGTGGGACACCCTGAAAACCGGGCTGCCAGAGGTGGATAAAGGAAGAATCGGCCTGGCTATTTCTCCCGTGAATCCGGATTACATCTATGCCATCATCGAAGCAGCCGATAAAAAAGGTGGTGTATATCGCTCAACTAATCGCGGGGCCAGTTGGGATAAGATGAGTGATAACGTAACTGCAGGAAATTATTACCAGGAAATATTTTGTGATCCGAAAGATGTTGACAAGGTTTTCTATGTAGACTTCTGGGTGATGGTTTCAAAAGACGGAGGCAAAACATTTGCAAAAATCGGTGAGAAAAATAAGCATGTCGATAACCATGCGCTGTGGATTGATGACAGCGATACCAGGCATCTTCTTGTTGGATGTGATGGAGGAGTTTATGAAACGAGAGATTTTGGAGCCAGCTGGGATTTTAAATCCAACCTGCCAGTCTCTCAATTTTATAAAGTTGCCCTTGACAATGCGACTCCGTTTTATAATGTGTACGGAGGCACACAGGATAATTTCAGCCTGGGAGTTCCTTCACGCACAACAAGTCTGAATGGAATCACGAATGCGGATTGGTATTTTACACTTGGCGGAGATGGATTTGAAACACAGGTTGATCCGGAGAATCCTGACATTGTTTATCCACAATCTCAATATGGTGGCCTGAACCGCTTTGATAAAAAGAGCGGAGAGGTGATAGATATCAGACCGGTTGACGCAGACGGAGAACCGGCATTGCGCTGGAACTGGGATGCACCACTCCTGATCTCTTCGCATAAACATACCCGACTTTATACCGCTGCCAATAAATTATTCCGTACGGATGACATGGGAAATTCATGGACTGCTATCAGTGGTGATTTATCAAGGCAAATTGACCGGAATAAATTTCCTGTGATGGGAAAAGTCTGGAGCATGGATGCTATTGCAAAAAATGCATCGACAGATATTTACGGTCAACTGGTTGCCATTTCTGAAAGCTATTTTGATGAGAATCATCTTGTACTCGGTACTGATGATGGATTGATCCAGGTAACTAAAGACGGCGGAAAATCATGGACAAAAATTGACAACATACCTGGTGTGCCGGAACGTACATATGTAAACCAGGTAATTGCATCACATCACGATAAAAATGTTTTCTATGCAGCATTCAATCACCATCGCTATGGAAATTTCAAACCGTACATCTACAAAAGCATTGATGGTGGAATGACATGGTCTGCCATTCAAGGAAATCTCCCGGAACGAGGCAGCGTGTACTCTATTGCCGAAGATCATATCAATAAAGATTTACTTTTCGCCGGGACTGAATTCGGCATTTATTTCACTGTTGACGGAGGTCAGCATTGGGTTCAGTTGAAGGGCGGATTACCAACAATTGCTGTTCGGGATATTGCAATTCAAACAAGGGAAAGTGACCTGGTACTTGCAACATTTGGCCGCGGGTATTATATCCTGGATGATTATTCGCCCATACGGAATATAAAAAAAGAAGACCTCAACAAAGAAGCATTCATCTCCCCTATCAAAGATTCATGGATGTTCATTGAATCCACTACTGCATGTGGCGGACCGGGAAAAGGATTCCAGGGCGAAAGCTTTTTTACGTTACCCAATCCAAAAGTAGGCGCAGTATTCACCTATTACCTGAAGGAAGACATCAAAACTTTAAAGGAGAAGCGCCAGGCAATGGAAAAAGAAAAAATAAAAAAGGATGAACCTGTTTATTATCCTTCTACAGATTCAATTCGCATCGAAGACAATTACCAGGAACCCTATCTTTTATTTACAATCACTGATGATGCGGGTACACTCATCAGGAAACTAAAAGCTCCTGCAAAGAAGGGTTTGAAGAGAATTGTATGGGATTTTCGCTATGCTTCACCGGGACCAATCAACTTCAATACGCCAGACCCAACCAATGCCTATGATATTCCAGAGAACGGATACCTTGTAATGCCTGGGAATTATAAAGTCTCGCTCAGTAAATTTGATGCCGGAGTATTTACAGAACTTGTTTCCGCGCAACCGTTCACCATTAAATCTTTGAATGCTGCCGCTCTTCCTGCTACAGATAAAAAAGCGTTAGATACTTTCTGCAAGAAGGTAAGTGAACTTCGAAGGGCAACATCTGCTGCAGACACTTACAAAGGAGAGCTCGTGAACAAAATCAAATTTATCAAGGCAGCGGTTGTAGATGCTCCTGGGGAATTGGCAGGAATAACGGAACAGGTATTTTCACTTGAAAAACGTTTGATTGCTGCTGATATTGAAATGAACGGAGATGGAAGCCTTGCAAGACGCGAATTTGAAACCGCTCCTTCAATCAATACGCGGATCGGAGCTATTGAAGGAACACTTTGGAATGCAACGTCTGCACCAACACAAACTGCAGCTCAATCATACGATGTCGCCGGAAAACAGTTTTCAGGATTTCTTGCAGAGCTAAAAGCTATTGATGGTGAATTAAAAAATGTGGAAGCAGTATTGGAAAAAAATCATGCACCATATACGCCGGGGCGCTTACCAGATTGGAAAGAAAAATAACCTGAGAGGGAATCGAAATAAATATCAGTACTTCTTCTTATCAGTTTTATTCTTCCATTCTATAAAAGCTTCGTGCGCTTCATCGCGTAGTAATTGCTTCATTCCAATTTTCCTGTCAGCGAAAGGCAATTCTATTTCGTCGTAAATAAACTGGTCGTCGAACTCAATTTCTGCCGCATCTTTTTTTGTGTTGCCGAAAAAAACATTGTCTGGACGTGCCCAGTAAATTGCTGCAAGACACATCGGGCATGGCTCACAGCTAGTGTAAATAGTACAGCCACTCAGTTGAAAATCTTTTAATGCTTTGCATGCTTCACGGATGGCAACCACTTCGGCATGAGCAGTAGGATCGTTGGTTTCCAAAACCCTGTTGAATCCGCGCGCAATAATTTTTCCATCCTTCACTACCACTGCACCAAAGGGACCTCCTGTATTGGAGCGCATTGTATCCAGGGAAAGCCGGATGGCTTCACGCATAAAATCTTCGTCTGAAGAATGAAGGTTTGAAATTCCTGTCATTAAAAATTGAATACTTTTTTCTATTCTACCTCTACTGCCTTGCCTATATCCTCGTAAACTCCCATGGCACAGAATTTATCAATCCGTCGGCGCACGAGTTCATTGGTTTCGAGGCTTGAGAGTTCTGTTAGAAGTTTATTTATTTCTGATTTTACTGTGGCATACATTTCTTCAGGTTCGGTTTGAGCACCACCAATTGGTTCTTTAATAATACCATCAATCAATTTATTCGAGAGCATGTCATCTGCAGTTAATTTCAATACCTCAGCAGCTCTTTCTTTGAAATCCCAGCTACGCCAAAGGATTGAGGAGCATGACTCAGGAGAAATAACAGAGTACCACGTATTTTCAAGCATGAGCACACGGTCGCCTATACCGATTCCAAGAGCACCACCTGATGCACCTTCACCGATGATGATGCAGATTACGGGTACACGCAACTTCGCCATCTCAAAAAGATTCCGCGCGATGGCTTCACCTTGTCCACGTTCTTCAGCTTCCAGCCCAGGAAATGCTCCGGGAGTATCGATCAATGTTACGACAGGTTTGTCAAATTTCTCTGCCATTTTCATCAACCGCAGTGCTTTGCGATAACCTTCCGGATTTGCCATTCCGAAATTTCTAAACTGGCGTTGTTTGGTTGTATTTCCTTTTTGCTGCCCGATGAACATAACCGTTTTTCCATCAACGGAACCGAAACCACCTACAATTGCTTTGTCATCTTTGACAGTCCTGTCACCGAAAAGTTCGAGAAAGGTTCCATCTGTAATGGCATTGATATAACTTAATGTATAAGGGCGATCGGGGTGACGGCTCAGCTGTACGCGCTGCCAGGGAGTAAGTTTGCTGTAAATATCCTTGCGGGTTTCCTGCACTTTCTGATGAAGTTCCCTGATGGTTGCAGAAATATCAATCTTACTTTTTTCGGCAATCTGCTTGGCTTTTTCAATCTGCTCCAGCAGCTCAGCAATTGGTTTTTCAAAATCTAAAAATGTCATGAATCTTTATTTGTGTGTGCAAGGTAACATTCAAAAATATAATATCGAAATGCAATACAAAATACGAAATTCGAAATACAGGATATTCCACGATTTTAGCTATTCGGGATTTTTATTTCATTAGCTTCGTCCTCAAGGATTTTATGATCACATTTCCCAATGCAAAAATAAATCTTGGTTTGAATATCGTGGAAAAACGCAAAGATGGTTTCCATAATATTGAGACTATATTCTATCCTGTGGGGTGGAAAGATATACTGGAGATTGTTCCTGCAGAAAAAAAATTAAACCGCAAAGGTGATGTTCAGTTTCACTCCAGTGGAATTAAAATAACCGGTGGTATGCAGAAAAACAGTTGCGTTAAAGCTTACCAGTTATTGAAGGAAAAGTATGGATTGCCTCCTGTTGAAATGCACCTGCACAAAAATATTCCTGCCGGAGCCGGACTTGGAGGCGGATCCGCTGATGCTGCATTTGCATTGCTGGCCCTGAATAAAATTTTTAGCCTCCAGATCCAGGAAAAAGAAATGGAAAAACTGGCAACTTCTATAGGGGCAGACTGTTCTTTCTTTCTCCGTAACAAACCTGTTTTTGCGAAAGGGATTGGTGATGAATTTGAAGAAATCAAACTTGATCTATCTGACTACAGCTTGGTAATTATTAAGCCTGATGTGCATGTGAACACAACTCTTGCATATAAAAATGTTATTCCAAAGCAACCTGAAATCTCTGTAAAGGAAATGATCAATCTACCTGTCAGCGAATGGAAAAATAATCTAATCAATGATTTTGAAGTAAGTGTCTTCAAAAAATATCCGGCAATCGCGCATATCAAAGAACAGCTTTATGACTTGGGTGCAGTGTATGCTTCGATGAGTGGGAGCGGGAGTGCTGTTTTCGGATTGTTCGAAGATGAGGTGGATTTGGCGGGAAAGTTTGGCGGGTATCACGTTTGGATGAGTGATAATAATAATTAGAAGCCGACTCACGCAAAGCCCGATAGCTATCGGGAACAAAATTCGCGACTAAGGCGCTTGATTATTAAAAGATTAATTGAGAATTATCAAGAAAGGAAATGGCTTTCGCAATAGATAAAAATGCCACAGATTCACAGATTTAAAGAATACAATTTTTAATCTGCGAATCTGTGGCAATAATCTTTAAACAATTTTGTAAATATTCAAATCGCTTTGTCAAATGCCCGCACACACCATGAATCCCTAACGGGAAGCCTCGTGCGAAGTTCATTTTTAATTTCTCCTTTTTAAAGAAATTTAATTTCATTAGCAATCGGCAAGAAAAAAATTAGCCAACGTAATCCCGCAGGTATTCAAATCGTTTGGTGAGTTGTCCGTCTTTGACAATTGTTGCCCGATCGATCAGTCCATCTTTGTCTTCACCAAAAAGGGCAGGTAACACACGTTCGAATAAATGCTTGCCGAAACCATCGCTGGCATCACGCGGAAGTTCACAGGGAAGATTGTCGATGGCCATTACAGTGATTGCATTTTTATCGAAAGCGCCTACTACATGCTCTGCCATCGGGTCATATCCATAAAATTTATCCTCAATAGTAGAAGCTTTCACTGTTGAAGGGATGCTTCCATTCAGGTCGCAGGTTACATCGGCAATGACACCGATACTAAAATCCGGATCGCGCATTCTTTTTTGGGTAAATAAAATATCTGCATTCGGATCCCAATAAGTACAATGGATGAGCATGTCACAAATGGAAGCATAAGATCCAGTATCACTGAAAGTACAACGGTAGTTTTCGGGGTGGTGATGAAAATCGTAGGAACTGAAAGGTGAATGATCTTTTGATACATAATAATCTTTAGAATGAAGCTGAACATATACCGCTTCGCGGAATGAATAATTCAAAAATTCATAAGGAGTTACTTTGCGGATGTTCATTGCTCCCATTGTTTCACAGGCGCCATTGGCTACACGTCCGCCACCTGTTACCACAATTTTTACATTAGGCAGGTGCGCATTGTCGAGAAATGAAAATATTTCCTTTTTGTCATGTGATTCATTGGCCGGCTTAAGGTCAAAGAGATGGTACTTTTTTCCATAAGCCATGAGTCCATTGTAGGCGCCTACAATTCCTGCAAACCGTCCAAAACCAATTACCCTGTTTCCATTCGGATCCACGAGGCATTCGTAATCAACCAGCGTAATATTTTTCCTGATGATAGTTTGAAGCAGTTCTTTATTATGTGGTTGCTTTTTTATGGTATGAGAAAAAAATAAGTACTTTTTTCCTTCCATTAATTGTTGCTTCGGCACTTCTTTAATTCCGATGAGAATATCGCAATCACGCACGTCTTCCTGCAGGGTGATCCCTTCCTTCTGATACTCTTCATTTTTAAATGCGCGCCAATCACTGGGTTGAATGATGAGTTCCACGCCCGGGTAATCATTCACAATCATCCTGCATTGTTCAGGTGTAAATGGAACTCGCTTATCATGTGGGACCTTCTCTTCCCTGATAATACCTACTTTTAATTTCGTCATAACTTTAATAAGCCGCTAAAGTACGATCTAACAGCCTTATCACGCAAAGGCGCAGAGGCCGCAAAGAAAAACTTTTCAAGACTGATTTCCTTTAGCCCAGTATCCCGCTTATTGCCTAGTTCCTGTCGCGTAAATATTATGCAAAAATAACTTCAGTAGCTCCATGACCAAACCGTTCATAAGGAGCCTCGCTGAATTTTATGTCTGCATACTTTTTCAACTCTTCCCGGATGGCCGACTTCAGTATCCCCTCTCCTACTCCATGAATAAAAATAATTTTATAGTAATGGTTGATAATTGCCTGGTCCATTTCATATTGGAATTTCTTGAGTTGGTATGCGATGATTTGTGAGTTGCTCATTTCATGGAAATCTTTCAGTAATTCTTCAATATGGAGATCAACAACCTTTTCCTTATTCAGGATGACAAACTTTTCCGCCTTTTTCTTTTTTCCTTTTGATTCCGGCTGCTCCTTTCTCTTTCCTATTTCTTCCTTTTGCATCTCATACCGATCAATCAGCTTTTGCATGTCCACATCTGCCTCGCGTCCCATCAGGTACAACGGCATCAATAATGTTTTCTGATCACGGTGTTTGATCACATCCCAATTTTCACCTTCGACAAAATCAGAAGAAGAAAATTTCAACGATTTTTCTGCTGAAGGCCTGGGTTTATAAATTCCTTCGTTAAAAAAAAGGAACTGAAAAACAAAACCATTAAACCGGTGTAATTCATCCTGCGAAAAAACGCCAATGAGAATTTCATTTTTTGATTTTAAAACGCCTGCCGTAACACCAATTCTTAATTCATCATCCTTTCTGGCAACAGTAAACGAAACTGCACTGCTGCTGTTATTCACCACCCTTAATTCAATGTCGCTGCTCAAAGGAGAATCGCTATCCTGGAGAATAATGGCAGCATAAATCGTTTCATCAGCATCGAGGGAAGAAATAATAGATGCCGGTTTTGCCGTACGCCGCGTATCCTGGTCCATCATCTTGGCATCCTCCTTTGGCCTTGGCGCATGGAGATTTTCATCCATCCGGAATTCGATGCGGACCAGGTATTTTGAAGGAGCGGTATGCGTAAAGCCAAATTCATCGGTCACCTCTACCCTGTCGTTGTTCAGGATTTTGGTTACGACACCTTCTATTGCTTCATTCAGGAATCTTACTTTCTCGCCGGGTAATAAATTCATGGTTGTCAAAAATACAAAGCATGGAACCTCGCACCACGTCCTTCATTAATTTCTATTGCCGGGGCCGGGAGATGAATGATATTGACCAGTTTAAATAATCCACCTAAAAATTTCGACCTGGTTTCTATCCTGGCAAGGTCAAAATCAATGGTAAAATAGTATTGGCGGTAACGTTCAAAAGCAGGGATTGGTTTTCCATCTACAAAGGAAGGATTTGAATATCCTCCGGTCATTCCTTCGGCTCCATATCCCAATCCGAGACTCAGCCACTTCGGAAATTTTGAACTCTTCTTCATAAATGAATACGGATTTATACTCATCCAGCATGTGAGACCATTGTAATCCTTCAATATGCCTTCAAGCAAATTTGATCCAAGCACTGCAGGCCTGTACTTTGCATATTTCGTCTGGTGGAAAGAATATTTGAGGGTGACTCGCTGTTCATCCCACAATAACTGCTGTGAAAGAATGGTTCCGGCACCCAGTGTATTTGCAATCACATCTCCGGGAGAAAAACCCCATTCCGATGAAAAGCCATCAAACACTTCAACTGTTGTTTGAAAAAGGTATGCGATTCCGGTGCCGTACAACGCAGACTTTCTTTCACTCATTCCCGACCAATAAAATAGTTTCATGATAGGTTTACTCACACTGTATGCATCCCACATGTGGGCAAACTTATCCATCTGTTGCCATTCACCATTGTCATTAAAAAAATGAAAAGCTGATTGCGGATAACCGCTGTACCACTGTGTGTAGAGCCAAAGCATGCTTGCCGGATACACAGCAGCGATTGTATAATTGATTAAATGTAACCGGGACTTGTTTGGTACCGGGGAAACATCAAAAAGACCGATGGAATCATTTCGCAGAGAGAATTTCTCTTTAAACGGAATGAAAGGATCTGCTGCAGAAATAAAATGTAAACAAGAGAAAGTAAGACAAAGCAGCAATAATTTCCTCATACCTACTTCTTCATCATTTCCGTTCTATATGTTTTGCTTTCACAAACAACTTCAATCCAGTACACACCTTTCGTTAGTGATTGCACGTCCATTGTTACGCTTGCATGACGGCTGTTGATTTCCGCCTGTGCTCCCATCACTTTTTCGCCGATCATATTGTAAATTGAAATCTCCACTCTTTTTCCAGTCAGCGATTTGAAATTGAATGTTGCTGATTCATTCACGGGATTCGGGAAAATTTCAAGTTGAAGCGCATTGGTACCAATCGCTGATACATCAGCAACAACATCAAAAATTGCTGCTTCTACTTCGCATCCATTTGCATCTGTCGCAACAACGTTGTAATC
>JBDTTM010000153.1:0-9107 GCA_039930605.1 Bacteroidota bacterium | reverse complement strand
TTCAACTCAAGCTGCTCTGCTGCCATCGTATGAAAAGTGACTTCCGGAAAACGAATCTTCGCCACTTCAATCATCTTCGGACTGAAGTCAATCCCGACCTTTCTTTTTCCTTTAATTTCATGAATCAACTCACCCGTTCCACAACCGATTTCAAGAACTGAATTCTCCTCATGCGAAAAATAATTACAGTAGCTTGTAATATTATTCCAATAGTAAGAATGCTTTTTCCGGTCACGGGCACGCTTAGGTGCGAGGTTGTCGAAATATTCCTGGTAGCGCAAGTTGTCTTGAATTTTATTTCTCTCCGTAAATGATCACTGACCCGGCAATTTCCTTCAGGAAAGGAATTTTTTCAATGATTTTACCGACGCGGCTAACGGTGTTAATGAGTGGCCGGGGGACAGCAGGATGCAAAAAATCATAGGGGAAAATATTTACTTTTTTAAATCCCTTGTCGCGCATAAGCTTTTCAAATTTCCAGCGCACAACAGCTTTCTCATCTGGTGAATCGCCCATCCATTTTTTAATGAGAGGAATATTTTTCTGAATTAAAATCTGAGGGTTAATCATATTCGGTTCCGCGAAAACTATTCTTCCGGCAGGTTTCAGCACCCTGTAAATTTCATCGAGGGAAGAATCGAATTCAAGGTGATGTAATACTGAACTGCCATACACGACATCAAAAGTATTGTCGCCAAATTTCATGTTCATGGCATCATCAGCCTGGAAGTTTGCTTCGGGTAAAAGTGTGCGTGCTTCATTCAGCAACTCTTCGGAAATATCAATGGCAGTGATGTCTGCTTTTGTTGCAGCATAAAATTTGCGCGTGAATAACCCGGTACCGCAACCGATCTCAAGCACTTTTTCACCCGGCTGAACTTTGGCGAGGTCAATAAAATATTGTGCACGCCTGTCGGCACGCCTTCTTCCCTGCGGGCTATCCCAATTCCACACACGCTCTGCACCTTCAGCTAAGAGCTTCTTCCCATGTGCTATTTCATTTTCTGTACGCTCGGACATTTTTTGTTTCCCGGTAATTAAATACTTATCTCATTTCTGCTCGCTATCACATTTGCGTCAGTAAAATATTCGACCTTCATAGTTGCTGCATCTTCCCTCGTAAAACGGATTAAGTTTGCAGCATCAACTTTATAAATCAAAAAACCATAACCCGCTAACAGATCATATACTTCCACCGCTGAACTGCCGGCCTGGCTCAAACCATAAGGCCAGAATTCAGTGAATAAAATAATTCCTGGATTTGCCTGCAACGTTTTTTCCATTCCCTTCAAGGCATCCTTTTCAAAACCCTGGATATCCATTTTGATAAAATCGATTTTGAATCTGTCCGAAACAAATTCATCAATGGCGACTTTTTCTACGGTATAACTTCCTGTATAGTTTTCAGGTTTGTAAGTGCGGTGGTCAACGTTTAACAAGGATGAAGTATACAAAGTGAGGCTGCCGGATTCCGCTGCAACCGCCTTTTGAACCAACGTAACATTGTTATTTCCCAAAAGCTCCTTTTTGAGGTGACTGAAATTAGTCTTATCGGGCTCAAAACTGTAAACATGTCCTGAAGAACCCACGCTTTTTGCAAGGAATTTGGTAAAAAAACCAATATTTCCACCAATATCGAGAACCTGGAACCCTGGCTTTATCAGTTTCCTAATTAAAGACAGATGATGCCTATCCTTCTTATTTTTGAAATTAAAATAGAGTATCCTGTAAACCGGAAACACATACTTATATAATAAGGAAGCAAACCTTAGTTTTTGCTGTTCAAGCATATTTGCAAAGATAACTTTTTGGAGTATTAATGCCAGTATTGTTGGGAGAATGATATCTATTTATTTGAAAATCAATATATTGAATCTGGGTTAGATTAAATTGTATTAGATAAAATAGATATATTTATTACTATTTTATATTATTGTTATATAATTTTTCGTGATTCCAAACTCTTTCTGAATCAGCCTTTTACGGGTTTTCTCATTCCAGCCATTTTAACCAATAAATAATCATAAATAGTTATATATTGCGCATTCAGAAACACACTTGCTGGTATTTTCAATATCAGAATGACGCAATTTCTCTTATGCAGAAACACAGGAATTAAAAGCCTGCTGCCCCGTTAAAGTTAAATAGCAATGACTTCTACACCTTATTCCAGTTGGGAACCGTTTACGGTAAATTTAAGAATGATGCGGTTGTTGCAGCACAGTACCTGGAAAAAGCCAGGACCATTGATCCCAAAAGTGAAGATGTATATTTGAATCTTGGAATTGTTTATAGCATCTTGCAACAGAATGACCTGGCTATAGAGATGATGCGAAAAGTGGTAGTCATTAATCCTCAAAATAAAAATAACCTCAGCAATCTTGAATTACTTCTTAGAACCATGGGAAGAATGAAAGAAGCCGATGAAATAAAAAGTAAAAGGTAAAAATGAATCCCAACAGGCAAGGAAGGAAACCAGAAGTAAAAAAAGCATTGCCGGCAGAATCAGTGCTGGTTCAAAAGGAATCAGCCGGAAAAATTGCAAAGGCGATGGCATTGATTTGTGCCATTTTTGGTTTTGTACTTTATATTAATACGCTCGGGCACAATTATACGGTGGACGATGACACAGTAATCGCGAAGAATAAAATCGTCACCAAAGGTGTGACTGCAATCCCGGAAATTTTCACTACACCTTACCGCAAAGGATTCTGGGACCGACAGGAGGCCATGTACAGGCCATTGTCACTCGTCATGTTCGCAGTTGAATGGCAGGTCGCTCCTGAGCAGCCTTTCCTGGGACACTTAATGAACACCTTGATTTATGCCTTAACAGGATTTATTCTATTTATCACATTGCGAAAAATATTACCGGGTTATTCAGTGGTAATTCCTTTTTTTGCCACGGTTTTATTTATTGCACATCCGCTGCATACAGAAGTAGTGGCAAGTATTAAAAGCCGGGATGAATTACTTGCATTCCTCTTCGTAATCTTATCCCTGAATTTCCTTTTCAGCTATGTTAAAAAAGATGGCGGTAAGCCGGGAATGATCATCATTTCTGCTTTTTGTTTTCTCCTTGCCTTGTTGTCAAAGGAAAGTGCCATTACTTTCTTTGCAATCTTTCCGTTGACATTGTTCTTCTTCACGGATCTGGATTTTAAAAAAATCATGCAATACACAGCCATCTTTATCATTCCGATGGCCGTCTATTTCGGGATGCGGGCACATGCACTGGCAGCTGTTACCAATCAAATCGAAATCCAGACAATTAATAATTCATTGGTCGAAGCTGCAAATGGTGGAAGCCGCTTCGCAACGGCCATTGCTGTCCTGGGAAAATACATCGGGCTGCTACTGCTGCCACATCCACTGGTATTCGACTATTCTTTTCACCAGATTCCAAATATAACTTTCGGAGATGCCGGTGCAATCGTCAGCCTGCTGGTGCTAGGCGGATTGACTGTATATGCATTCAAGACACTGAAGCAGAAAAATATTTTTTCTTTCTGCATACTCTACTTCCTGTTAACCATTTCACTTGTCTCAAATATTGCCTTCCTCATAGAATCAGTGATGGCGGAGCGGTTTTTATATGCTGCGTCATTGGGATTTTGCCTGGCGCTCCCGGTTTTATTTTTCAAGTTGATTAAAAAGGATCCAAAGAAATTAAACGTGTACAACAGGAAAACTTTTTTCTCTGCAACGAAGCCCGTTTCACTCATTATTTTTTCGATGTTGATACTTTATTCCGCTAAAACGATCAGCCGGAGTAACGATTGGAAATCGAATCTTATATTGTTAAAGAATGACGTGAAGAATTCTCCAAACAGCGCAAGGATCCGGTATGCATTGGGAGCAGAATTACTTTTAAAAGGTGCAATGAAAGAGAAAGATCCATTGAAAAAAAATGCCTTGCTCGATGAATCAATTACACAATTGAGCAGGGGAGTGGAGATTCTTCCAACCTATGGTGAAGCATTCTATGACCTGGGATTGGCATATAATGAGAAGGGGCTGGGACAAAATGCAGTGAGTGCTTTTGAATCTGCGAAGCAGAGTAAAAAATGGGATGAAGCAGAGTTCTATGTTTCCTCGGGGCTCGCGTATGGAAGTGCAGGCAGGTACGAAGACGCCTTCAAAGATTTTGCCCATGCCATCTCGATGAGTGATACATTAAAAGAGGCCTATAGCAACTGGGGAAATTACCTCACGGAGTTGGGAAGGGTGAATGAAGCGGTGGAAAAACTGGATAAGGCAATTACATTGGATCCGGAATATGTTGCGGCATGGTATAATAAAGGCAACGCGATTGCACGGGCCGGAGATTACAACCAGGCACTTGCAATCTACCAGAAAGTGCTTTCGCTGGACCCGGATTATTCGGATGCGATGATGAATATAGGGAATTGTTATGCTGCGATGAAAGATATTCCAAAGTCAATTGAATGGTATGAAAAAGTCCTTGCAATTGATCCGGGGAATGTAAAGGCAAGTCAGAACCTGGCTCTTTCGAAGAGAAACCTCGGGCTTTAATAATTGAGTTTGACCAATTCATTTTGCAGCCAGGTAATTTAAATATACAAAAAATTATTGATGGAGAATCAACGTAAACTTACACGCAAAGAAAAGCTTGAGGCACAACGGCAAAACCCGGAACAGGTTTCTGCCCAAAAAAATACGGGAACAAAAAAGAACAAACCTGTAAAAAAGAAAATGGCGATTCATGGAATTGTCATCGCGGTTCTTGGATTCCTGCTTTATGCAAATTCAATTCAAAATGATTTTGCGCTGGATGATTATTCTGTCATCAAGAAAAACTGGGTCGTGAAACAGGGTACAAGCGCCTACTCAACAATTCTTTCCACTTCATATCGGTATGGTTACCGCGACAGTGATGATGAATTGTACAGGCCTTTGCCGCTGATGGTATTTGCAACCATCTGGCAATTTTTTCCGAACAATCCTGCTCCTTTTCATTTGTTGAATGTATTGCTATTTGCCATCACCGGATTCGTACTCTACAATCTCCTGAAAAGAATATTCCATGGCGTCAATGCCTTGATGCCTTTTTCAGCTGCCCTTTTGTTTATGGTTCATCCGCTGCATACAGAAGTAGTTGCCAATATCAAGAGCATCGATGAAATACTTTCATTCCTCTTTGTGTTGCTGTCTGTTGATAAGATACTGGATTATATCGATAGCGGGATGATGAAAAAAATTGTGCTCGCCTGGGTATTCTTCTTTCTCGCCTTTCTTTGTAAGGAAGGAACCATAGTAATGCTGGTAGTAATTCCGTTAATCCTCGCCATGTTTACAAATGCCGGCAAGGCGAAAATTATTCAGATCGCATTGGTGCTATCTTCTGCTGCATTTATTTTTCTTGCCATTCGCGCGAATGCACTTGGTGGACTGGCAGTCGGAAAGAATTTTGCGATCCAGGAAAACGTATTGGTGTCGGCACCAAATGTTGGGATACGGCTTGCCACAATCTTTTATGTGTTGTTTCAATATATCAGGCTGTTGGTTTTACCATATCCATTGTCGTGCGACTATTCTTTCAAGCAACTGGATCTGGCATCATGGGGCGAGGCGCTGCCATGGGTTTCACTGCTGTTCTATGCCGGTATCGCTTTCATTGCATTGAGAAATTACAAGACAAATAAACTGCTTTCCTTTGGCATCTTATTTTTCCTGGGATCAATTGCTCTCTACTCGAATATCCTGATGACGATCGGATCGCTTTTCGCAGAACGTTTTTTGTACACAGCAGTGCTTGGGTTTGCGATTGTAATCGTGTGGCTGCTGATGAAAGCAATGAAGATTCCATTGGCGGCAGAATCCAAAAAGGCCGGTGATGAGATATTTAACCGGGGAAATCAAAAAATGTTTATTATGCTTGCCATCCTCATTGTCCCCTGCAGTTTTATAACCGTTTCTCGAAATGCGGACTGGAAAGATACGGTCACGCTGTTTACCAAAGATGTTGTGAATGCACCCAACAGTGCGCTTCTTCAGTTTAATTTTGCAAATGAATTAAAAGTGGAGAAAGCGGCGAATGAGACTGATGTGAATATTAAAAATAGTATTCTTGACAGCTCGATCATGCATTATAAAAAAGCGCTGGAGATTTATCCGCAATACAATGAAGTGTATGAACAGCTTGGGCTTGCTTATTATTACCGTGGAATGGATAGTCTCGCTTTTGTGAATGTTACGAAGGCAATCGATTTGGAACCTGGGCGGTCAACTGCTTACAACAGCCTGGGAACTATTTATTTTTCAAAAGCAAAGGACTATAAAAAAGCGCTAGAGCTATACCTTCGTTCGGTGGAGTTGAATCCAAATTATATTGATGGCTGGAGAAATGCGGGTGCAGCTTATGGTACACTTGGACAGTATGACAAAGCGATAGATGCATTTCAACGTGTACTTAAACTGGATCCGGTAAATGTGACTGTATTAAAGTTCATTTCACAGACTTATCGCAGCATGGGAGATGAAGTATCTGCCAACTCATACGATTTAAAAGCAAAGGAAGCGGAGCAGAGGCAGCAATAATCAAAAAGAATGTTTTAATAATATTGGAGTCGTAAAGAATTATGGGAGCAAGACATCAGCCCGGAAAATCCAGGGGACAGCAGCAGGTAAAAAATCCTGTTGTGAAAAAAATGGACATGAAACAGAGTCGCAGCGGCAATATCTTGTGGATTGCCGGCATTCTGCTTCTGACATTTATTGTTTTTTTTCCGATTCTCAGCAATGCACTTACCAACTGGGACGATCCGCATTACCTGAATGATAATCCACTCATTAAAAAGCTGACAGGTGAAAACATCAAAAGAATTTTTACAGAAGTGTTTTTCGGGAATTACCAGCCACTGCATATTTTATCTTATGCAATTGAATATCATTTTTATAAATTAAATCCTGCAGGATATCATGCAACCAGTTTAATCATGCACCTGGTAGTAACATATCTTGTTTACCGATTTATCTTTTTACTTTCTGAAAATACAACCGTGGCATTGATTGCAGCTCTTTTATTTGGCATTCATCCTTTGCACGTGGAATCCGTTGCCTGGGCTGCCGAGCGGAAAGATTTGCTTTATGCCATGTTCTTCCTTGGATCTCTCAATTTGTACATCAGGTATATCAAAGATGGAATGAAAATGAAATACCTCGTCTATGCAGTCCTGCTCTTTGCACTTTCTATCATGTCCAAGGCCATGGCTTCTTCATTGCCTCCGGTGTTGATTTTGATCGACTATTATTATGGAAGAAAATTTAATACAAAAATTGTTCTTGAGAAAATTCCGTTCTTTGTACTTGCATTGATTTTCGGATTTATTGCAACACATACTGTTTCAACTACCGGCCAGGTGTCGTTGAATGCATTCAGCCTCTTTGAGCGCATCATAATTGCGAATATGAACCTGCTCAGGTATGTATTGAAGCTGATTGTGCCTGTGCAGCTTTCTGCGTTTTATCCATATCCGCACCGGGTAGATGGGCATTTGCCATATTATTATTTCATCGCGCCTGTCATTGTTATCGGTTTGCTGATCCTGATTATTCGCTCTGTGAAAAAATCGAAAGTGATTATTTTCGGTGCAGGCTTTTTTGTAGCAAGCCTTATTCTCGTGCTGCAGTTATTTCCCGTTGGTCCAACCATTATTTCAGAGCGTTACTCGTATGTTTCATCAATCGGTTTCTTTTTTGTCGTTGCCTGGCTCCTTCAGCAGTTGCTTCTAAAACGACCGGCCATGAAGACAGCAGTCTTCTCAGCACTTGCTGTTTACTGCCTGTTTCTTTCCGTTTCTACTTATGCCAGGAGCAAGGTATGGAAGGATAGCATTACACTCTGGACCAATGTGCTTGATCAATTTCCTGATGTTGGCGTGGCGCTGAACAACAGGGGCAATATTTATGGGAAGGAAATGGGAGACCTGGACAGGGCGCTGATAGATTTCAACAGGTCAGTTCAATACGA
The DNA here is from genome assembly GCA_039930605.1 of Bacteroidota bacterium. Lineage (GTDB taxonomy): Bacteria > Bacteroidota > Bacteroidia > AKYH767-A > 2013-40CM-41-45 > JAPLDB01. Next base: position 1,114 of record JBDTTM010000153.1, on the reverse strand, counting down.
TCCAACCTATGAGAATGCTTACGTGAATCGGGGTATTGTTTTTTGTATGAAGGGACAATTTGAAAATGCCATCACTGATTTCAATAAAGCACTTGAATTGAAACCGGATTATTTTGATGCGCGCTTCAACCGCGGTATTGCATATACCCAGACCAACCAGGTAGACAAAGCGATTGGAGATTTCACTTTCCTCGAACCCGGAAACAAAGATGACAGCAGAATTTTTATGTCCAGGGGCCGTGCCTATTCCCAGGGAAAAAAATACAATGAAGCCCTCGTTGATTTGAACAGGGCCATTGAGTTGAATCCTGAATATCCTGAAGCATATTATAACCGGGCATCTGTGAATTTTAATTTAGGCCGGTTTAAAGAAGCCCTTACCGATGTAACGGAAGCTTCAAATCTTGGATTTAAAGTTGAGCCAGGTTTCTTAGAGACTATCAGACAGGCAGCAGCGACTGCCCCACAGTGACAACAATACTGACTTTAAAATACGTCAAGAATTGAAGTCGGAACACCGTTGAACAAAAAGGAATCTCCGTTTTTTTTACCTTCCAATAGTTTGGCCACTGGAGCCCCGGAAGAAAGCAACACGACTTTTTGGTTTTGATCCCGATAGCTATCGGGATCTATTGTCCCAAGTCCTATTGAAATATAAAAAATAATCTGGGCGCATTTCACCACGCTTCCCTGTTGAGCGGTTTTTGAAATTGAATCGACAGGTAATGAATTGACGAATGCAAAATCCCGTTGCGCTTCTTCCAGTTGCCGTGCATTCAAGTCACGGTTTTGCTGTCCCATGGCACGTGAAGTCTCATATTTATCTCCTGCGGAACTTTTCTCCTCGCTGTTTGCCGACTCTTGTGCATCCTGCATCGCAAGTTGCGCAGTCGCAATTCGCTTTTCTAAAATGGAGATGCATCTATCCCGAAGTTCTTTTTTAAAACGCAGCTTATCTGCAACAGACGATTCATTCATAATTATCCTTTAACCACACCACCCTAGACGTAGATAGATTTTCTGGGCTGCTAACTTGTAACTTGTAACTTGTAACTTGTGACTTGTGACTTGTGACTTGTAACTTGTAACTTGTAACTTGTAACTTGTAACTTGT
>JBDTTM010000152.1:0-9142 GCA_039930605.1 Bacteroidota bacterium | reverse complement strand
TGTAGGATTTAATATTACTTTTAACGCGGATTCACAACTTAAAACAAAAATGGCAGTTTATAAATTCAGAATAACATTCGAGGACTACGACGATGTCTCACGGGACATTGAAATTAAAGCAACCCAGACTTTTGAAGATTTTCACTATGCAATTCATAGCTACATTGGCTTTGACGCATCGAAGGAAGCCTCATTTTACATGAGTGATGATTACTGGAAGAAAGGAAAGGAAATTACAAACCGTGACCTGAAGGGAGATGAGAAGTCAACCATATCCCCGCTCAGGAATTCCAGGCTTTGTGATTACATCATTGATCCTCACCAGAAAATTTATTATCTATTCGATACTACGGACAAATGGACTTTCAGAATTGAGTTGATTAAAATCCTTACTACTGAAGACAATTCTACGCCATATCCGAAATGTGTGAGAACAATGGGTGAAGCGCCCAAGCAGTATCCACCGGCACCTGGTGCAGCACTTCCATTGCCTGAAGATTTTGATGAGTCAGCAGCTCCTGATCTTGAAGTGGAGGAAGAACCGGAAGTGGAAACTGGCGTTGATGTTGATGATATTCCAGCCGGAGTAGAAGAAATCAAGGATGAAGAAGGGGATGATTTACCCGGCGAGTTGGATGAAATTGTTGATGACGAAGCAAAGGACGAGGATGAAGTATAATTCCTGAGTTGAACTTCTAATACCCCCGGTTTCATCAAAAACCTGATTGTAATTGTCGGGCCGACAGCAGTTGGAAAAACAGCGTTGGCAATTAAACTTGCGAAACATTTTCATACAGAAATTGTTTCAGCGGATTCAAGACAATTTTTTCGTGAAATGAATATTGGTACTGCCAAGCCAACGGCTGATGAATTGGGAGAAGCAAAACACCATCTCATTAATTCTCTTTCTGTATTTGATGATTACAGTGCCGGCCGGTTTGAAACCGATGCGCTTGAATGCATCCGGAAAATATTTGCAAATGTTGATTATGCCATTCTATGTGGCGGATCAGGCTTGTATGTTCAACTAGTCTGCAATGGTTCGGATAAATTACCTGCCAGGAATCCTGAACTTCGCTCGCAGCTGACAATATTATTCAATGAACAGGGGATTCAGGCACTGCAGGAAAAACTCCTGAACCTGGATCCTGAATTTTATTCCCGGATGGATTTGAACAATCCCCATCGTTTGATCAGGGCCATAGAAGTGTGTATGGAATCAGGCAAAAAATATTCTGAGTTGAGAACGAATGCCAGGAGTAAACGCCCATTTAAAATCATCAAAGTAGGATTGGAAGAAGAAAGGGAAATGATCTATCAGAAAATTGATGAACGGGTTGATGTCATGATCAACAATGGACTTCCCGATGAAGTTCAATCGCTTCTTCCGGCACGCGGGTTGAATGCATTACGCACCGTGGGATATTCAGAATTGTTTGAGTTCATTGATGGAAAGGTGTCCCTGCCTGAAGCGGTCAGTTTGATCAGGCAACATTCACGTAATTATGCCAAACGCCAATGGACCTGGTTCAAAAAAGATAAAGAGATTGCGTGGTTCAGACCGAAAGATTACGAAGCCATCGTTGAATATATTTCAAAAGGAACCGTTCAATAAGAAGCGCTACTTCTTTTTCGCCTGATAGCCACGTTCTTTTGCCATCTGCTCAATCCTTTGCTGGAAGCCGGATTTTTTCACCGGTTTCTTTTTATTTTCCTGCATCCGCTTGTGAATTGCATCTTCATCAATAAATGATTTGAAGAGGTATTGCTGTCCGAGCCCGAAAATATTGCTCAGGAAATAATAATAACTCAAGCCTGAAGAATAATTGTTGAATACACCCAGGAATAAGACTGGCATTAGATACATCATCCATTTCATTTGTGGATTATTTGCACTGGTCATTTGCATGTTGAGCTTCGTGAACAGCAGCGTGGATATCGTCATTAGCAGCGTGAACAAGCTTACATGATCCCCATAGAAGGGTATGCTAAAGCCCAGGTCAAGTATTGAATCATAGGTGGAAAGATCATGAGCCCATAGGAAACTCTGCTGTCTGAGTTCGATAGAAGTAGGGAAGAAGTTGAACATGGCAATCAGGATTGGCAATTGCAATAATCCCGGGATACAACCACCCAACGGATTTACGCCAACTTTTTTATACAATGCCATTGTTTCCTGCTGCTTCTTCATTGCATCATCGGCATACTTATCATTTATCTCCTTGATTTCAGGAGCGAGGATTTTAATTTTGGCCTGCGATTTAAATGAACCGAAAGTGAGTGGAAGAATGATGATTCTGATAATGATGGTGAGAATCAAAATGATGATTCCGAAGTTCAGGTTTAAGCCATTGAGAAAGTTGAAAATCGGGATGACAATAAATTTATTTACCATACCGAAAATTCCCCAACCCAGTTCAATCTGTTTTTCAAGCCCGAGGCCGTCAATTTTTTTCAGCGTCTGGTAGTGGTTGGGTCCGAAATAGAATCTCATGCCATAACTTTCAGAAGGCTTATGGTCGTATGGCAATGCAAAGGAGGCAGACAGCTCCTTTACCACTTTTTGCTGGCCTTCATCAACATGTGTTTCGACTACTGGTGAATCAAATGCGTTGTCAGCAATTAGCACAGAAGTAAAAAACTGCTGCTTGAATGACAACCACTTTACTTTTGTTTTTAAAGACTGAGCTTCAGCTTTTGCGGGACTGATTTTATCAACTTCATCATCAATGAAATGATAATAGATGGTAGTTGCAGCACGTTCACTTTTGATACTTTTTTCCTGCTGGATAACATGTTCCTTCCAGTCAAATGCCAGGTAAGTCGCATTTGGAGCGATCACGTCATTGAGATTGGATACGTTAATTTTAAATCCTACCAGGTAGCTGCCATCAGTCAATGAATAATTGTATTCAATAAATTTGTTTTCACCTGCAGTAAGTCTGAAGGAGATCACTTTCACTGAGCCTTTTGCAATAATCCCATTAGAAGCAAAAAATAAATCAGTTGAATTAATCGAGCGATTTTGAGCGGGGAAAGAGAGGTTAAAAGTGGATGAATCGCCGCTCATCAGCCTTACGGGTTTACCTTCAAACGTTTTATAATTTTTTAGCTCGACGTATTTAATCATTGCACCTTTCGAGGAGATGCAGATTTTCAGCAGGTCATTTTCAATATTATAGAGCTGCTCCGTCCCTGCAGCAGCAGATGAAAAATTGCCAAATTCCTGCACAGCGATTTCTTTTTTTGTTGAATCAGATAAAACAGAATCGTGCATCGCTGAAACAGGAGATTCTACCGTTTTTTTCTGCGCAGCCAATTGTGCAGCAGCAACCTTTTTTACTTCTGCGATTGAGTCCGAAGTTTGTTGCATTGCCAGGCGTTCATGCTCAGACGGCTGTGTGTAAACGGAATAAGCAATAATGAGAATACCGATAAGAAAAAGTCCGATGACGGAGTTTCTGTCCATGTAATTTTAATTGGGGGCGCAAATATAGAAATTACGGACGCATTAAGTATTCAAATAAAAATGCCGCCATGAAATCTCTCAAAGCGGCATTTTTTTCTGATATATGTTTATCAATATTTGAGGAACTTGACCTGCCTTGAAGTTTCTCCCGGTTCGTCAGAATTTTTGAGCCGGAGGTAATAAAATCCATTGGCAAGCTGTTCAATTTTTACTTCTATGTTGTTGAGGTCTTTCGTTACCGCAAATGAAGAAGTAGAAAGAATGTTCCCGAACATATCCAATATTTCAAGGCTTATCTTTCCTTCTACAACCTCGAAGAAACTAACATTGATTTTTGTATTGGACGGATTTGGGTACACAGATACAATTTTATCTTTGTCAGCACAGCGCACAGCAACCACATTGCTATAAGTAAAACGACCGTCAATATCGACCTGTTTCAAACGGTAGTAATTGATTCCGCTGCATTGTTCGGGATCGCGGAAGGAGTAATAATGGTTTTGAGAGGTTGCTCCTGCGCCAAAGCCTTTTACGCTGCCGATAGATTTGAAATTCTCACTGCCATTCAGACTTCTTTCTATAGCGAAATGATCATTGTTAATTTCAGAACCTGTTGCCCATTTCGTTAACACCGTTCCATCCATTGCCTGTTCGGCATCGAAACTGAGTAACTCTATTGGTAGCGGTGAAATAAACTGAACTACTCCAAAATCAGAGAAGGAATTTAATCCTGTCCGGGAAACCGGTGTTACACCGGTACCGGGAGTTACACAGGTACCCATCATCAGCCAGGGACCACCACCGCTATTGGAAACTGCTTTCATAATAGAATATCCGTTAGGAGCTGCTCCGATATCATTTGTGACATTGGTAGGGTATGCATTCGCTGTATAAGTTCCAAGTCCGGATCCTAAACTTGCATCCAGCGTCCAATAACCGTTGTCATACGGCGCACAACACGCCCAGTTTGCTGTCACACATTCAATTACTGCAGGACCTGTTGGTGGCATTGCAGACCACTGTGTAAACTTTGAGGTAATGGTATGCGCTGAAGTTGGAGCAGTAGTGTAAGCGAGGGAGAAGCGCTGGTAACCTTTCGTTGCTTCTCCAACAGGATATTCATAAGTACCTACGCCTGTTGGTACCGACCGGCGTAGATTTCCCTGTACGAAGCTGAAAATATTTCCGGGAGTAACTGCGCCTGCAGCGGTATTTGTGACATCAACCAAAAGTGCATTGGTTACAATTTTACCAGCGGTAAGAGTAAGTATACCACCTGTTCCAAGAATCAAATTATTAAACGCACCTGCTCCCAATGTAATGAGTGATCCTGGTACCTGGAATGCTGTTACATTATTCAAAGTAAGGTTGCTTACAAGGTTGGTATAATTCTGAGGACCGGCACCTGAAAAATTCAATGTGCTTCCACCTGCACCTGAGCCTAAATTTGTAAAGCTGGTGGCGCCATTGAAATTAAAGAAATGTCCTTTCAGGAAAGTACTCTTCAAATTATTATCCACGATGCCATTAATTATAGAATCGTTTCCGGAGATATAAATACTTGAGTTTAATTTAACTGTACCGGAAGATTTATTTACCCATAAATTCGGGAAGCTATTAGATGGAACGAAAGAATACGTTCCACTGATTTGTTGTAATGCTGCAGCCCCGGTAAATTGAATTGTTGAACCGGCACCGCATGTAAGGGTTCCGTTGTTGGTAAAGTCTCCACAAACAGAAAGCGTTATTCCGGCAGCCAGTCTTAAATTGGCACCCGCATTAATTGTAATATCCTTCACAGTTGTATTCGCAGCAATATATGGTGCAACACCGCTATTGGTAATTACAGCAGCGATCTGATTTACACACGTTGGCACCCCCCCGCATACCGGGCTCCAGTTTGTAGTAGTTGTCCATACAGAATCCACACTGTTCTGCCAGATGCGAACAGGAGGAATACCACTGATAGGGGTACCGAGCCAATCCATTGTGAAACCGGAAGTATTACCCCACCAGTTACTTACCAGTATCAGAAATGTTTCTCCGCCTGTTACAGGGTATGCCGGGTGAAATGCCGGACCTACTGCACTTATGCAAAGAGAAGTTGTTCCTGATCCTGCCGAAAGTGAAACGCCTGTAGGACCATAAGTATCTGTCCAGCTTCCTCTGTACCATGGGAAGAATCCTGCTGTTACATAGTTATTTAAAACTGAACAATAGTTGGCAACACCATCGATTCGCCAAACGAAAAAGTCATAGTCTGTACCGGCAAATGGATTAATACTGAACTGGAAAAAACTTCCGCCCGGTGCAGGGTTTTGAATTGATACAACATACCATGCAGAAGAACGTTCACCTACAAAGCAACCCGGGGCGGTAGCAAGGTCACAATAGTGGCCAATACCCTGGTAGCCTGGATCAGCGACAGTGAAGGATGAATTACTACAAACTGTTTGTGCAACGATGCAATCCTGCACCGGCACCGGAGGCAATGGCTGTAGCGCATCGATAACAAGTATTTCAAATGTACCTGTGTTTGCACCTCTCCCATCAACCCGTACATAATATGTAGTGCCACTGGTAACAGGCATATTATTAATTACACTGTGCCTGTATGTTCTCAGTCCGCCTGCGCAACCTTCGGTAATATCATTGTTGCAATTTGTTCCCCCGATAAGCACAAGTCCCGGTCCGCAAACACCTGTATAAACCGCAATCTGAGAATCAAATAAAGAGAATAACCTCGTTCTGATATTGACGTTTCCTGTAAATCCAGGTGTGAATTTATACCAAACAGTATTCAATGTACCTACATCCCAACAGGATGGTAGTAAACCCGGTTCGCCGGCACCTGATGAACAGGCATTGTCGCCATTCATCGCAACTCCCAACGTAAGATTAATTGCATTACATGGCAGGTCATTGGCTGGAGTACAACCTACGATTGCACAGATATTAAAGTTGCCGGGCTGCGTGCCATCATTAGACCAGATCCGGATATAATAAACAGTACCCGTTGCAGGTGGAATAAATGTAAGTGCAGGAAAATTGAATCCGCTTGAGTTATCATCACATGCATTTGAAAGTCCGACAGTATCAAGTGTCCCACATACAGATCCGTATATCTGCATACATAAGTCCTGGGCATCACCGGCAGCGAACATAGGATTGACATTGATGGTATGTGCCTGTGCTATTGCGCTTGAAGTGAATCTAAACCATACATCTGGGGTAACACCGTCAGTAAAATTTCCGCAAGATGGAACCGGTATGGTGCCTGCAGCAGATGGCGTAGCACAACTGTTGTAATATGTAATACCACCGGCACAATTTGCAGATGCAGAATTATTAACAGGTACATTCGGCGCATTCCCACAGTTGTCATAAATAGGTGGCGAGGTTAAATTCAAGGTAATGCTGAAATCAAAAGAACTCAGGCATGGCGTAATGTTCGTGCTGTCATACTCCACGACGAAATAATAAGTGTTACCCGTGGCAAGCGTGACGTTATTGAAATTCATAGCAGCCGGCCCACCAGCGCCTGTGGCCGATCCAAGACAATTTCCAGTAGAAGGACATCCATTGTAGATGAAAAAGGCAGGGAATGAATTGGCCGGTGTATTGGCCAGGTGGAAGTCAGCACAAATCGTTGCTGGTGGTGTATAGGAAAAAACATAATCGCTTCCTTTGTTGAATGAATTGTGACAGGCAGAAATTGTACTGTCATATTCATTTCCAAAATTACATGTTGACAATCCTGTGGGGGCTGTATATGGAATAGTACAAGGTGTAATATTTGTTGCATAAGCACAATCCCTTCCGGATGGCCTGATGTTAAACCTGAAATAGCCTCTGTAAGTTGAATCTGTTGATACTCTTACCCAATATTGCTGAACGCCGCAAGGAACACCATTCGTCGCATTTGTCAGATTGAGGTATGATGATGCATTGGTTGCAATTAAAGCACCTGCGTTGTTCATGTAAGTTGGTCCGGAACTGCCGTAATTGCATGCAATGGGCGCAGCACATGAAGTATAAACTTCAATTCCTGTTTTATAATTGACACCGCGGCAATCTAAGTTGTCAGTGAAAATTTCGAAGTTGGTAATATTTGCTGGCTTTGTAAACGTATACCAAACATCACTTGTTGCTGTAAAACCACCGCAGGATGGCACAGCGCCCGATTGTGTTGCATGTAATGTAGTTCCGAAAGTTGAAATCAGTGCTGTGCCCGGCGTGAATGTAATTGGGAATGCAGTTGCACAATCATCATTAGGATGAACAACAGGGGTGAATCTAAATGCAATATCAGGAGGTTTTGTCGCCACTTGATATTCAGGAACTGTTTTGCCAACAACCATTCCAGTATTATCAGTCCACGCCAATATATCATTTGCGCAAAAACCATTGATGCCTATAGATGCAGTTGGAGGCGGTGCAACAGAAAGTCCATAAGAAACACTTCCGTTTCTTTTATACCTGAAATCAATTGCATTCGGTGAAGACACATTCGCGCTATTACATATTCGCGCCTGGAAAGAGATGGCTGAGTCGGTACCAGTTTTATCCAGGTACATACCTTTCCATTCGATAACCAGTATCCGTGTTGTTCCACCACCAGTATTTTTGTAAGTAACTCTTCCTCCTGAAACGGGATGAAGTTTTAAATCGTCCCATAACGGAGCAATAATCCTGTATGGATTTCCTGCCAGGTCATTTATTGGAAGGGATGACGGAGGCGCAACATCACTAGGGTTGGCAGTGTTTTGAATTGCCATCCATCCATTTGAAGAAACCCAAAAAGTGGTTGTTGCTTGCGGATACCAAACCCCACAATAAAAGAAGCCGCCCCATCCTGCAACTGCTGAAGCGGGAAATGAAACCAACTGATCGTCGGTATTGGGAGCTGTGATCAGGTCAACCTGGCCGGCAGTTGAACTGTTATAGGCCAACGCTCCACCAGGTAGTGAATATGAATAATTAATCCCGCTTGTCTGTGCAAAACTGTTGTAAATCAAGCACAGCAGAAATGCTGACAGAAGAAAAATACTTTTCACTAAGGAGTAGATTGATTTCATTGACACTGAATTTTGAGATATGACTGATTAATAAATTGTGTTTTATATATTGATTGCAAATCACCGTCAGCCATTCGTGGAAACATATATTGTAGTAGTTGAAGGATAATATTTACTCCCATAATAAAATCCTGCCGGCCAGGTTAAAGCAGTAGGTGTAATTGGATAAACTGCTTCATCTACCACTGTTGCTGCAGGCGTTAGAATAGTTCCGGCATTGGCGCTCCAGGAAGAACCTAACGGTAAATAGGAATAATACAATCCATTATTTTGGGCAACACTAAAATTTGAAAGTAAAAAAACAATTGCTGCTAATAATAAAAGTAATGGGCGGGTAGGGGTTACCTTCATGCTAAATATATTTTAATTCAAAATTTTGCAGATCAAAAATTTTTCACGAAGAAAAAATATCATTCATCACAACAAGTAAACATCCTTTTGTCGTAAAAATATTTGACAAAAGAATGACACCGTATCAGTGGCAGATATTAATGACGGAAAGGTATGAATTTTTTAGAATTTCCAATATGTTTAGAATAAAAAAAAGCCGGCTTTTCAACCGGCTTTTAAAGATTTTCTAAATTAATATTTCAGG
>JBDTTM010000151.1:0-9189 GCA_039930605.1 Bacteroidota bacterium | reverse complement strand
TGTATAGAGTACGTATCCGGCGGGCCGGTATTCAGCTTTGAGCGGAGTCTTTTTAAATATTTCTAAACTATAAAGCAAATTTGGACAATGTTCAGCCAATAACTACAGAATATTGGAGAATAAAATACTGCAAATCTAAAGTCTCGACATACTTGTCGTATTGTATTGTGGTACGTCCCATTTCAGAGACTTTAATGAATAGGTTTAAATAATTGAAATAATTGTGGCTTGTCTTATTGTTAAATGCCAGCCCGATTCATCTTTTATCCAAATATCCGTATACTGTCTTGTCACCGTTTTACCGGCATTGTCCATTAATCCCTGAGGCTTTACGATATCATGACCCATCACCACAGCCATATCTTTGATAAACGTAATTTTTTCAATTACTTTCTCAGAGGAAGAAATATCGATTTTGCCGGTTCGCATCAGTTTTTTAAGAACATCAAGCGTCACGACTTTATTTAATGGCGTATTTACGACAAGTTGTGGTGAGAACAATTTAAATAACTCCACACTGTCCTTATTCACCCAGGCTTGCCCTTCTGTATTTTCCAGATTTCGAATGATTGATTCCATATTTTCCTGTGCACAGGAAATATCGTGCCCCAATACAAATAGTAAGGAGAACAAAAAAGATACCAGGATATTTTTCATAACTAATTATTTACCATTTTAAATCTAACACACAGATCCTATGCTACTGGCCGGCAGAAATCTCATCTAGAGAACTTCTTCCTGGTAGTTGTCTTCAAATTTACAAGTATTCATGGGTAATGAGAAATTCTCTTCAGGTAGAAACTGAAGTTATATGCAGATTTCTATATCCAAAGCCGCTTTATGTCGCTCGTACCTTACTGTCGGTTAGTCTTTGACTTTTATGATTCCTGTCCTGTATAATTCAAGTGCATTTTGCAAAATTTCCTCAATTGGCTTTATAGGCAAATCTCTGTCCGGATTAACTCTGAAAATCTTCATTCGAGAACGGTCACCTTTCTCCAAGTCAGGATGGTCAATGTATTTTCCTTCTACCAGAAGAATATAAGGTTCGTCTGTTTTTTTATCAGTCCACAGATAACAAAACATCCTCTTCTTATAGCAGAAACAAGGCATTCCATACTTCTGCGTCTCCGTAACATTAGGATCCTGATCAAGAATAATCCTGCGCAATGCAAGTAAACAACTCTTGCCCGGCTCTTCTTTGTTCAGATAGTAGTTATGAAGTTCTTCAATCATACCTTTCTGCACCTGAAACATTTATAATATAATTTCGTCTTGACCAATTATTTTGAAAGCCATTCATTTTTTGATGTTGCTATTTTGAATGTGTTGTCTCTTCTGCATTCAATAATTGCTCGAAGAAAGCTCCAATTTTATTTTTCCGGTCCACAAAATGTAATTCCAAAATCCAATGCCTCCTGTTCCCATTTTTGTCCAGTTGAAGTATATCATTATGATTGTCCGGATGTACATCAAGACATAAATCATTAGGGTCGTCCGGTTGTTCGTGTGGAAATTTCCCCAGAATGTGCCCGGCAATGGCGTTTCCAAATTCGTAACCATAGTGATTAGCTAAAACGGTAGCGTAATTGAAAAATTCTGCACCGGTAAGTTTAGTTTGTTTAAAATACCAGGCATTTCCTTCGTACCAGGCTGATTCTACATCTTCTTTTATTTTATTTTTCAAAGGGTCATTACCTAACACATATGTCCTTCCAAGATCGGCTTCCCAACCTTCAAAGACGGGATGAAAATCAAAGAAAAGTATATCACCATCCTGGATGACCAAATCCGGCGGATTTGAGATGTACGGCTGAAGAGTATTAAGACCAGTTCTTACAATTTTCTTGCCCCAATGATTTTCTGTGCCAAAATCTTCTTTAGCAACCTGCACAATTTCATCGACAAGTTGCTTCTCTGTTTTTCCTGGAATTAGCAACCCCCTATCTTCAATCGTTTTAAATAATGCTTTTGCTTTTTGTTCTGCAAAGAAAAGTTGTTGTAGTGTTTCGTTCATGGTGTTGAATGATTTGGAGTGTTTGGGTATAGTGACAGCTAGTGGTTAAGTCTTCAGTGTTGTTAACGGTTCTTGCTTCTTTCACTCTGAAGTCCATGTGATTTCCTTTTCCGTTGTGGGGTTCCTGTCGCTAAGTAATTTTCCTAATTTGTTTAACGATGCAGGAACAGTTGTAATATAAAACTCACTCTTGTTTGTGTAAGGTCTTTTTCCGTTATTGTCCACTTTCACATTAACTGCTGAATGTCCATTGCTTTCATAACAGAAAACGTCCAAAAGAATATAATATGCCCAACGCTCACTAATTTCTCCCAGTTCATATTTTACGTTGTCGTTTATTGTCTTTGGAAATGAAAGTAATTCCACTGCAAATTCTTTAAGCTGTCTGCGTATCCATAGAAGTCAAGAGCAGTGCTATTAATTCCATTTGTAACTTCTATTTGGAATTGAATGGTATCGTCTCCTTTGTCAATGTTGAGAACTGATATTTTTATTTCTTGTTTAAGCATTTAATCAATTGTCGTAAATTCTATATGGTGGTGATCTGTGATTATTTCACCTAATTTCAGTCGGAATTAAATTAGTTCTATTCACAAGCCATTCAATCTAATCTGTGCACCGGTCAAAATTTCAAGTGAGGTTCCATTTTGCAAGTAAAGACTCCTGATTTCTGTAGTAACATTTACCTTCGGATAATGCGATCGGCTATTTAATATGATGACATTGCTATTGACACCCGGCACTATTCCGCAATCCCAGTTAGCAGGGTTCTCCCAGTCTGTACTTACATTACCATTCCAGTAGAAACTGACAGCACAATCGCTAAAACCAGATGTGATCGCATATATGATATCTCCACGGCCAACCCCTCCATAGTATAATATCCCCCCAATTTCACCATTGAATGCAATGGGTCCTTGTAAGAGAAAGATGTCTCCCCGACCTAAACCGCCAGAGTAAATTTTACTGAGATCTTCACCAGTTAATGACTGTGTATTTATTATTAATTCTACGTCTCCACGTCCGTCATTGCTACAATAAATAAGAGAAAGATCTTCTCCATTTAATACCTGGCTATGTTTAAGAAATCTTTCATCACCGCGGCCGGTATTACTATAATATAAACCTCCTCCATCATCACCGGTGAAAGTCAGCAGGTTTTTAAATATAGTCATATCGCCCCGCCCATTTCCACCTAAGTTCAGCACATTTCCGTTCTCGCCATTCAACGCTATCAGGTATTTAAGTAATTGTATATCACCACGACCGCTGTTGCCTGCATATAATGTTCCGGTATTTTCATCACTGAATGCCCGGTGAACTCTTGGCAAAAAATTATCCCCTCGTCCTTGTCCGCAATAATAGATTACGTCCACAACTTCCTCATTAAATGCTTCTCCGTTATTAAAAACCCTGACATCACTCCGGCCATCTCCGCCAATGTATGGTATACTTACCAGTTCCAAATTGAATGCGTTTGCATTTATCACTATTTGCTGATCGCTACGACCGTCACCGCTACGATAAATTCCATTCACATCTTCTCCGATAAACGCAATTGTTATTGTTTCTGATAAATAATCTCCTCGACCGTTGGCGCTGTGGTAAAGTTGGGACAAATCATCCGAAAAGGCGCTGGCGTTTAGAATCACAGAATGGTCTCCCCGTCCGGTGAACGAAAGGTATAAGACACTGATATCCTCGTTGTTGAAAGATTTTTGTTGATGTACAATGTCAAAATCGCCCCGGCCGCTACTGCTGGTATATTGTGCCAATAAATCGATTTGGCAAAAAAGAATAAGCACACCAAAAGTTGATTTAAGGATGCGCATGCAAAGACCAGTTACGTCCATTCAGATTTGGAATATTATAGTGCCGTTCTACCTCCACGACCACCATGTTCGGATCCATGGTCGCCAACAAAAGGAAAGCCAGTTCTGCAGCTCAGACAGATTCCCACAATGCCACTCATAAAACTGCCACCTCTTATACAGTTTACATTTGTACCATTAGCAGGCATCGGCGGCCAATCTCCGTTGGTAGTGGATCCGGACCCATCCAATAGACCATCGCCATGTGTTCCCAAAAAGCTGACACTTGTGATATATATAACTGCTTCAGTTAAGTTGCCGGTCATTTCCATAATTCCGTAGTAGCCGGCACCAGCTTGTTGTCTGGAGGTTGTTGTCCCAGCAACACTCCCCACTCGCAAGGGCCCGTTAATACCACCATTGGACGATATTACGTTAGCGCTCGTATTGGGTTCTTCGGATGAAAGTCCTGGATTCAATATGCTGCTTGCAGGTATTGCAATCGCATTACCCCAGGCATATTCTCCAGCGATTGATGGAAGCGTACCCCTGCTGCATTTTTCGTATTCCATTTCAGTAATAGGCCGAAGACCCGCCCAATCGAGGTACGCCCAAAGATCAAGTTGATTAAGACAACTCGCGATATCCTTCCCATCATTTACTTCACCACCAACTCCATCACCATCGTAATCGCAATAAAATGTGATAGGTCCGGTTGCAGATACTGTACCGTCGCAACGTATGCCATTTCGGGCAACTAAAACTGGTGAATTAAACATAACGTAACGGTTGGCGATAGTCCCGGTACTAATATTCGTGGCTATATGAGTTTGCTGTTGGGTGCGTGTCAGACAATTTAGGAAATCGGCATATCCTTGCTGGCTAACTTCGTTTTTCATGCAATAAAACGCATTATATCCATTAGGCCAGATTGCGTTTGAAGGTGGCAATTGACCTGTTGGATAACCGCCTGCTTGTCCGCCGAGACTACCGGAGCCTACTGGAGGAACAGTGGCAATGCCGGTGTTAATAGTTGTAAGCGTAAACTGCCCGTTGCCCGTTTGCCCATCTCCCACTGCAAATGTCCCCTGCGGCACATACACATGCTCAATCGCAAACACCTGTATATCTACCACATCATTGTCTCCAAGACCATTAGATCCATAATCCCACTGCAATTGCGCATTGGTTACTGTAAATGTCCCACTTCCATTCGCACTTCGGTAAATAAATGCGCCTTTTCCCGGATTTGTGTTTATGTTGAATGCCGTGCCCGGTGTCAAAAGGCCAATAGCAATTGTACTTCCCGCCGGTGCAACAAAGTTTGTGTTATTCAAACTTGCGTGTAACCATGGTCCGCCGCCTACACGATATTTTACAAAAACCCAGGCAGCATCCCAGTTACCGGGTCCCGCCGTTACCCGCCAGCTATTTTCCCAGCTTAATGTAAACTGCACCTGCACAGTATGCAGAGTTGTATTCTGTGATGTAAAACTTGTATTGCTTACCTGGATATTATTGGCAAGACTGCAAAAACGCACACATACTGTAAGAAGTAAAGTAATAAGTAGTTTGGATTTCATTGTGTTAATATTTTAATCAATGTAATACAAGATTTAAAGAGTCAGAGATTTTTTTTCAAATGTTTGTTAAGGCTTGAAACCAGCCGGTAATAGGCTTTCATGCGCTATGCATTGTTTGTCCAAAGCAGGTGGTTAGATGGTCGGGATGGAAGAGAGAGGTAGGGGGTGAGTTAGTTCTAATTAATGGAGTGCACCGCTATTTTATTCCCTTCGGTGTCAATAAATATTCCGAAATATCCCATCTCAGGACTGATTTGAGTTTTAATGTTATTTCAAAGTATCCACGTGGTGGTACATCAAGCTCCGATGTTTTAGGCCGTTTTTACGTCACGTATTTACCTTACTGTCTCGTTGTCCTAGATTTAGTACGCCAATTTTATTGCACTGAATTACCTTATACAAATCCTTGGACCAAAGTTGAAAGTTCTTTACACCGAGTAAGGGTTCTATGAAAATTTTAATTTCTTGTGCAGTAAATCCTTTTGAATTCAACCTTTCATTTATGAATATGATTTCCTCTGAACTCAAGTGGCTATCAACTAACTCGTTTACAGTTTCATAGTTTACTTCATCTCCCGTTCCAAAATATATCCATTCTCTTTCCCAGGTTATTAACGAGACCAAATGATGGGTTGCATTATATAATTGCTTTGAGTCCACTTACACATTCTTATTAATGTCCTACGACGACCGAGGCTCAGGGCAGTGGCGACTCAAGTAGTCCATCTTCCAAGTCTCGATAATCTGTTTCAAGAAAATGACCTTATGGAAAATTTCAATCCGCCATTGACCTGGGCCGATGTTAATACATGTTTTCTACTTAGAACGCTGCCTTATGGTAATATTAAGTTTGAGCTCACCATCAAGGCCATCATGAACTATCTTTTGTAGAGTTGAGATACGGACCTCTTTGACATCGTTTTCAAGTTTTATCGCAAGTGGTAACTACCGTGGCGATGAACAGTTTGGAAAAATCTGGGTACTGGACGCAAGCACCGGAAAGGAAATCTGGTATTTCGAGCCACCGGAGTCGCACGAATTCTCTCCTCTCTCCGTAATTGTTTATGATCCATACATACTTGCGACCAACACCTCTCCGCTAAAACTAAAAACCTACGTACTAGACATACATTCCGGCAATGCACTGTATCCTCCGATTTATGCGTTCGATTTTAAAGGGAGCTACAAACAAACGGCTTATGCTTCCGGCGGCGCTTTTGACCTCCCGACCGGTCAACGTACCGGAGAAGTTGCTTCGTGGATTCCTAATAGCATTATTTACAAAGGGATGGCCTGGCAGCGCGCCTTCGGCGGTTCCGGCATCTCGGGTTTGTTCCTGCGTACCACCTATGACGGCGACTATCGCGGTACACGGAACTGGGTCAACACGCCTTCCAATAGTTCGATCAAAGGTTTTAATTTGCAAACAGGCGAACTGGTCAGTCAAACCAAGGAGTATCAATACACTGAATTCTCCGACCTTGTGGAAGTGGAGGGCATTTTATACCACAGCAGCATCGCGGCGATGAAAGAAGGCAAATCCGGGGTGTGGGCTTACCGGATGCCCGAAAAATAATCTTTATTTGTTCCATTCGATTTGCAGGTAAGCACGTTGAAACGGAAGATACATTAATGGAGGATTTAAGGCGTCTCAAATCCTCATTTATCAACTATTTATATGCTTCGAAAACTAATGATTTTGGGTCTTTTATCTACACTTTTCGGCTGCGGTGGCGATGGCAAGCCCGGCCTTTTCAGCAAGAATGGCTATCATGTCGGCAAGGAAAAAGTCTGGTACAAATCGTCGACCGGCATGGATTACAGCGTTAAAGAAGTGTTCGGTGCGGATGCCCGGACTTTTGCAGAACGCGAACTGAGCAGCAAGATGTTTAAAGGGTCGACCGCTTATTACGGCTTCGACGATAAAAGCGTTTTTTGGGCGGATGCAAAAATCGAAGGCGCCGATCTGCCGAGCTTCGAATACCTCTGCAACCAGTACAGCAGGGATAAAAATGCCGTTTATTACATGGCGCAGGAACTCACCAGGGACGTGGCACATCTGGTAATAGTGGGCCGGGACTTCATAAAAGATTCGACGCAGGTGTTTTACGGCAGCGACGTGTTTTCAGATGATCCTGTCCATTTTACAGAGATCGGTCAGCAAGGCTCCAACTATTATAAGGATAGCCGCAATTGTTGGTACAATACCTATCCGCTTAAAGACGCGGACCCTGCCACCCTGCACATTATAGGTCCCACCACCGCCGCAGATGCAAAACACGTCTACTTTGAAATGAACGAGGTGGAAGGCGCCGACCAGCTTACCTACCAGGTTCTGGGACAAGGCTATTCGAAAGATGCGCACCATGTGTACCTGAACAGCGAGAGGATAGAAGGTGCTAATCCGGCCACTTTTCAGGTCCTCCAGGCGCCATACGGCAAGGACGACAAACAATGCTTTTACCATTCTATAGTCATTGCAGGCGCTGATCCGGCTGCTTTTCAGCTGATCGACGAATTTTATAGTAAAGACTCCCGGCAGGTTTTTATCAACGGTACGTCAATCGAAGGCGCCGATCCGGCTACCTTTCGGGTGCTTAACAGCAATGCCGGTTGCAGTTGCGATGCGAAACATGCCTATACACTGCAATACAAAATAGAAGGGGTCGATCCGGTGAAATTTCCTAAAAACGGGCAGTGTAAAAGTTGTAACGAATCTGGCGTTACTTTCTAAATAATATTCATTATTAAATTGCAGCGATCTTTTATCCTCTTTTTGGTATCATTTATTAACGAAGAATCATGGTTTACAAAAGCCTTTTGCTCTCCATTGCGCTAACGTTTTTCCTTGGCTACGCATTTACTATCGGAATCACGACTCCTAATTCGCTGATTAAAAAACTTCCCGACTGGTGCGCTATTCCTCTGTTAGGAGGTGTATTTGTGCTGTACCTGCTGGCAGGCTGGTGGGCGATCAAAGGCTTCGGCGACCACAAAATAGTGGCCCTCATTTCGATGGGGTTTTGCACGTTGGGCATTGGTTTTTATGCAGTAGGTTTTGCCATGGAATTAGGGCACGGTAAAGCGTCACCGGGTCAATACGACTATGATTTTTCGCGGCTGGATGCAACTGAAAAGGATGCACTTACACAGATCGCTACAAACGCAGGTCTTACTTTGCAGGATGCGACATTTTCGGAACACTGGCACATGATGGAAAATGCCTCAGGTTTTCGCACCTGTGTGCAAAAAGGCCATGTGACAGCGCTCCGCTTTTCAGGTAAAAAAATACCCGACCTGGCATTATTTTCACGATTTCCAAAATTAGGCGATTTATATCTGGTCGACTGTGGACTCGCTGACATGAGCGATTTACATACAGCACAGGTCGAACGTCTGGATGTTTCCCACAACCGGATTACCGATCTTAAAACCCTGAGCGGGTGTCCGAATGTGCGCTGGTTGTTCGTACAAGACAACCAATTGCACTCCGATGCCGGCATTGAATTGTTTACCAAACTGTTGAGCCAGGATCTGTCGGGCAATGCATTTTCTCGAGAATGATAACAAATTCAAATTGCACATAACGGTTTGCAGCAACAAGAAGTTGGCGATTTCGAAGCACTAAACTGTCTGCCAGCACCGAAGTAGATACGAAGCACAAAGCTTCATTTAACCACTGAACCGCCAATTTCTTGTAGGTGCTGTTATGCGCTGCCTTGCTGTTCGTCCGAAGCGCAACTGTTTGAAGTCCGCAGAGAAGTTTATTAGAAGCAAT
>JBDTTM010000150.1:0-9215 GCA_039930605.1 Bacteroidota bacterium | reverse complement strand
AATAACCGTTGCGGTAAGTGGTGATTGTGATCAGCGTTCCTGATGAATTAAACTCCTTTGAAATCCCGTGTTCAACTCCATTCACAAAAGGAATTACTTTCATCAACAATCCCTCTTCGCTGTAAAACTTTTGCAAGCCGTTCTTCACTGCCATTGAATCGGTTTCTTCGCTTTGAATATTTCCTGCAGCATAAAACGTTTGCTGTAAGCCGTTCTTAATTCCTTCGTGGTAGTTGTATCTGGACGAAATAACTCCAGAATCCGTGTAAAATTTCCATTCTCCCTCCAACTTGAAATTGACCCTGTTACCCTCACTTTTGAGACGGCCGTTTTCATAGTAACTTTTCCAGTAGGCATCCGGTTTGCCATTCACCAGGGTCCCTTCGCTGGAAATTTTTCCGCCGGGGTAATAAAATTTTGCTTCCCCGTCTTTTTGCTCCTGGGCGGAAAGTCCAAAGACAATTGCCTGCAGGCAGATCAGAAAAAATAAAATTTTGCGGTGGAACATCTTGCGATTGGAATCTGGTTGCAAATGTCGGAATAAATCTTTCCCCCCGGCAACTACCCGGTTTTATTCAAAAGTTATCAAACAGTATTGTATTAGTATTATATACTTATTAAAAATAATCTACTATTAATACTAAGCTGTTCATACGGTTAGTAAGTAGGGTTGTTTATACTTGATAAAGCCGTTACAGTTTAAAGACACCGTGTTTTCAACAGTTGTTTTTATCATAAGTATCTGACAACTCCATTTATGTGAAGAAATGAACATGATGTGTATAACCGATCCGGTTGATAAGAAACTTCCGGAAAATTGTTCAGTACTTCCCTATAAACGTTTATAAGCGGTGATAACTTTTAAAAGCTTTTTCTTGCATTGTTCGGAAAACGGGTTAACGCATTTCGGTTATGAACAATGGAAAGAAAGATGTGAGTACTTTAAAACAGGAAAAAAAGATGTACACGAAATACCTGTTGAAAAAGTGTTTAAAATGTATACTGGAAATCAACCTGTTCAAAACGGCGAAGCTGCCATTGTTGAAAACAAAACAATATCTTTGAACTCAATACATAAAAAATGAAGGACATGTCAAAGCCCAGGATTGCTGCCGGATCAGATCATGCCGGCGTACAAGTGAAAAACGCAATTGTAAAAATGTTGCAGGAGGCCGGTTATGATGTGAAAGACTTCGGGACATATTCGACAGACTCTGTTGACTATCCTGATTTTGCACATGCTGTTGCACATTCAATGGAGAACGGCGATGCTGAGTTGGGCGTACTCGTTTGCGGAAGTGCCAATGGTGTTGCTATTACAGCGAACAAACATCACCACATTCGCGCAGCAATTGCCTGGAGAAATGACGTTGCAGCTTTGGCGCGTCAGCACAACGATGCCAACGTAATTTGTATACCGGCCCGCTTCGTTACAAAAGATGAAGCCAACCAGTTCGTACAGACTTTTTTAAATAGTTCATTTGAGGGCGGCAGACACCAGAAGCGCGTGGAAAAAATTGAACTTGCGGCTTAATTTTTTTTTGAATGCAAAAACCGGCATTTGTATCCTTACTCTTCTTCTTGCTTTATTTACAAAATGGATTCACCCAGGATTCCATAGCGATTCATTATGCCCGCAAAATTACGCCGGATGATGTGCGACCATACCTTGAGGTTCTTACTTCAGACTCCCTGGAAGGGCGCGAAACAGGAAAGCCCGGACAAAAGAAGGCCGCAGCATATATTGCAAATCATTTTCAGTCGCTTGGATTAAAACCAATTTCACACGGAGGATATTCTCAACATACTTCATTGAGTGCGCGGGCGAATTCAGGCAGGAATTTTAAGGCAAATGATCAATACCTTGTTTTCATGCGCGATTATTTTTATCAGGAGGGTTTTGCGGATTCATTATATATAATGGACAAAATCGTTTTTGCCGGGGCCGGAATAAGTGAAGCGAAATATGATGATTACAAAAATCAGGATGTGAAAGAAAGGGTCGTGCTTTTTTTTGACCGTTTGAATGAAGGCCATTCAGGAAAAATAATATCAGAATCCTGGAACCTGGAAAGTAAACTTCTCAATGCAAAAGTACACGGAGCAGCCCTTGCGCTTGTGATCACTGATTCCCTGGAAAATATTATGGATGATTATTATTACCATAAAAAAAAACCGGCCGGAAGCCCGATCCCTTTCGCCTACGTGACCCGAACAACAGCGAAAGAATTTTTACAGGACGTTAACAAAAGCCGTTTGGAGAAGGCGGAAAAAAAAACAGCCAAGAAAGGCAAGCCGCAGAGTTTCGGTTGCTATGTTGAAGCGCAATTTAGTTTCGTAAAAGAGACAGATCCACTTCGTGGTGAAAATGTACTCGGATTTCTCGAGGGCACAGACAGGAAAGAAGAAGTGATTATATTGACGGCACATTACGATCACTTAGGAATACAAGATTCATTAATTTATCATGGGGCAGATGATGATGGCAGTGGAACCGCCGCTGTGATGGAAATGGCGAAGGTTTTTACGGAAGCCGCAAACGCAGGACATCGCCCGCGCAGGAGTATTTTATTCATGACCGTTTCAGGAGAAGAAAAGGGGTTGCTTGGGAGCAAATATTATGTGAAGCATCCCGTTATTCCGCTTTTGAATACTGTTGCCAACCTCAATACGGATATGATCGGGCGAACGGACGAAAAGCACGACTCACTGAGCGTGCGCAACTATGTATATGTGATCGGATCCGATAAATTAAGCACTACACTTCACCGGGTTAATGAAGAAGCAAATGAATCGTTTCCCAAGCTGGAACTGGATTATACTTTTAACAATCCTGACGATCCGAACCGTTTTTACTATCGCAGCGACCATTATAATTTTGCGAAAAACAAGATCCCGATTATTTTTTATTTCAATGGCAGTCATAAAGATTACCACAAGCCAACAGATACAATTGATAAAATTCAATTTGACCTGCTTGCCAAACGGGCCCAACTGGTTTTCCTTACTGCCTGGCAGCTTGCGAACCGTGAAGAGCGGATAAAAGTGGATGTAGTAAGCGATATGCCTGACAAAAAAGAGGATTAAATATTACTTGAATCTTATCTGATCAATAGCTAATTTCGTTGCATGAAGAAGGGAATGTTTTTTCTGTGTTTGTTTATTGTCGCAGCTTTCGGAGCTTCTGCCCAAAGGTTCACGACAGAGGATATGTTCAGGGAGTATTTTTCAAATCACCTGGATTCAATGGATGAAATTGAAGGAATATGGCTGGTAAGTACCACCCAGGAATTTTACCGCTACGACACCATGTACGATGTCATCAAACTTCCAAAAGCCGCCAAGGTTGCAGTGATGAAAAAGGACGGTAAATATGAATCCTATAACCTGACGGGTGAATCGTATGACGTGGAATTTAATCCCACGGAAGTGAAAGGCGTTTATTTTTATACCATCTCTTTTCCGGAAACGCAGGAACGCTCCAAGACAGATGCGGTGATCAGCAAACAGGGAGGTATGGAATATAAATATGAGTTTCCTGACAAGTACCTGCAGTTTAAACTGGCAGATACATACGAAGAAGGAACGCATGTGACGAACGAGGCAAAGTGGACGAAAATTTTTCCTGAATTAAAAAAGAAAAAGAAATAAGTCAGTCCCTTTAATTACTCATCTCCGCTCCCGCTCCCGCTTCCCGGACCTCCACTACTTCATTGTTGTGATGATGCGGAAAATATTTTTTCTGGAAAAGCAACAACAGCATTACACCAATGCTGATACTTGAATCGGCAATGTTAAATACCGGGCGAAAAAACTGGAATGGTTCACCGCCCCACACAGGGATCCAGGAAGGGAATGTTCCTGAAAAAAGCGGGAAATAAAGCATGTCGACAACGCGTCCGTGCAGGAATCCGGCATATCCTCCAGCAGCAGGAAACAAAGACGAAACCCCCTCTGTGCTGTCAGAAAAAATCAATCCGTAAAATGCGCTGTCAATAATATTCCCGATAGCGCCGGCAAAGATGAGGGAGAAACAAACAATAGATCCCGCAGTTGATTTCGTCTGGATCAGGCGCCAGAGGTACCACCCGATTCCCGTGACCAGGGCAATCCTGAAAACGCTGAGAATTAATTTTCCAAAAGCGCCACCGAATTCAAGTCCGAAAGCCATTCCATTGTTTTCTGTAAAGTGAATGATAAACCAATTACCGGCAATGTGATATTCCTGTCCGAGAAATAGGTGTGTCTTGATCCAGATTTTTATCACCTGGTCTACGAGAAGCACGAAAAAAATAATCAGTAGGGGTCGTTTCACTTCAATATTAAAATAAAAACACAACCCCGATAGCTATGATCACTATCGGGGTTGCACTTTCAAAATTGTTTAGTCGCGGTACTGGTTAAGCTTCGCCTCAATACTCTTGGTGGTATGAGGCACGGCACGCAGACGCTCTTTAGGAATGAGCTTGCCTGTAACCTGGCAAATTCCGTATGTTTTATTTTCGATGCGGACGAGAGCATTCTCCAGTTGCTCAATAAATTTTTTCTGACGGGTTGCCAACTGTCCTGCTTCTTCTTTCGCCAGGCTTTCGCTGCCATCTTCAAGCATTTTGAATGAACCGGCAGTATCATCGGTTCCGTGGTCGTTGGCGTTCGTAATCTGTTGCGTGAGATTGGTCCATTCCTTCTTCGCGTCTTGAATTTTTTTCAAAATAATTGCGCGAAACTCTTCAAGTTCTTTATCGGAATAACGGGCGCGGTTGGCTTGTTCAGGAAGCACATTTCCCATCGCGGGTGTTTTGGCTACCTCTTCTCTTTTTCTGATCGGCATTAATGGTGTTGTTGGGATTACTAATTTATTTTCTGCTTCTTCTTTAACCGGCTTCACCTTTTTAACGGGTTTGTCCGGATAATTTTTAGGTGCGAAAAGCAAACTCATTACCGGTTCTTCTTTTTCCGGCTTTGATTTTACGAGTGTCTTTTTCACAACAATATTCTTCGCAATTGGTTTTTTGCTGACGACTTTTATTGCTGGCGTCGATTTTTTAGCAACAACCTTTTTCTTGACGACAATCTTCTTCTTCGCGGGAGTCGCTTTTTTAGCCACCACTTTTATCGATTGTTTTTTCTTGCCTGCCGGTTTTGCCTTTGCCTTTATGGCCGGTTTTTTCGGACTCTTTTTAGTAGATTTTTTAGCCATAACCCGGTGTGGATTAATTTTTATTAATAGTAACGAGGGTGGAAATAGAATCGTCAACCTCAACCGTAACAGCCTCTGAAGACTGCATCGTTTCTACGATTTCGAAGGAGGTTGCCAAAATTTCCGCGCAAATATACTCTTTATTGTTTAGGAGGGAATTTTTGATTTCAGCATGATCCAGAACCGTTAAACTGATCTTGTCAGTGACCGCAAAACCCCTGTCTTTTCTCAAATTCTGAATGCGGTTTACAAACTCCCTTGCAAGACCTTCTTCCTTTAATTTAGGGGAAACGGTGATATCAAGGGCAACAGTGAGACTCCCCGAATTTGCCACTTTCCACCCCGGCAAATCGACAGGAATTATTTCAACATCCTCCGGGAGGAGCATAACGGGTTCGTGCCCGATTACAACATCATACTGCCCTTTTTGTTCGATGGAATCAATGATGGTTTTTGAATGATCAATAGCATATAGTTGAATCGCCTTCATAAGTTTGCCGTATTTTTTACCCAACGTTTTAAAATTCAGCTTCAGGTTTTTCGTGATGTTCGTAGTTTTTTCATCCACGAATTCGAGCTGCTTCACATTCACCTCCGAAAGGATCAACTCTTTTACATCAGCAATTTTTTTCCGGAATGAATCATCCAGCACTGGAATCTGGATGCGCTCCAGGGGTTGTCGAACACGTAGGTTTTCTTTTTTCCGGATGGAAAGAACCATGGATGTGATCTTCTGCGCCAAATCCATTTTTTCCTCCAGCTCTACATTGATGAATTTTTTATTTGCCTTTACGAGATAAGAAAGATGGACAGAAATATTGTCATCCGCTTTGTCCGAAAGATTTTTATACAGCCATTCTGCAAAAAACGGTGCCACCGGACTCATCAATTGTGCAACTGTAACCAGGCATTCATGGAGCGTTTCATAAGCAGCTTGTTTGTCAGCACTCTTTTCACCCTTCCAGAATCTTCGGCGCGACAACCGCACATACCAGTTGCTGAGATGAGCATCAACGAAATTTTCAATCAGGCGTCCAGCCGGCGTGGGGTCATAATCATCATACGCCTTTGAAACATCCGCAATCAGGCTGTGAAGACAGGAAAGGATCCACCTGTCAAGCTCCGATTTTTTTTCAAAAGGAATTTTCTTTTTTTCCTCAAAGACGAAAGAATCGATATTCGCATATAAGGCGAAAAAGGAATACGTATTATATAGTGTACCGAAAAACGAACGCTGTTTTTCCACCACACCTTCAATATCAAACTTCAGATTATCCCACGGCGATGCATTGGTAACCATGTACCAGCGCACAGCATCAGGACCATATTTTTCAATCGTAGAAAAAGGATCCACGGCATTTCCGAGTCGCTTGCTCATTTTATTCCCGGCCTTGTCGAGCACCAGTCCGTTGCTCACTACATTTTTAAATGCAACAGAGTCAAACACCATTGTTGCAATTGCATGAAGTGTAAAAAACCATCCGCGCGTCTGGTCAACGCCTTCGGCAATGAAATCCGCAGGAAAATTCTTTTCAAATACTTCGCGATTCTCAAAAGGAAAATGCCACTGCGCATAAGGCATCGAACCACTGTCGAACCACACATCTATCAAATCTGATTCGCGCGCCATCTTTTTCCCGGAAGGCGAAACAAGAAATACATCATCAATAAAAGGCTTGTGTAAATCGAATTTCTTAATGTCAGTAAGTGACACAGGATTCGATTTCATAAATCCGGCTGCAATGGACTTTTCAATTTCTGAATGTAGTTCTTCAACAGACCCAATACATTTTATTTCATCAACATCACCTTCCGGATTTGCCACTGCGGCATCGGGTTTTGTCCCTCCTTCGTGGGCTAGGGGGCCGGCTGTTCTCCATATAGGTAAAGGGATTCCCCAAAATCTGGAACGCGAAAGATTCCAGTCAACAAGATTCTCCAGCCAATTGCCAAATCGGCCCGTACCCGTAGATGCAGGCTTCCAGTTAATCGTGTTATTCAGCTCGATCATCCGCTGTTTGGCAGCAGTGGTTCGTACAAACCAGGAATCAAGCGGATAGTACAACACAGGTTTGTCTGTTCGCCAGCAATGCGGATAATTGTGTTCGAACTTTTCTACTTTAAATGCTTTGTTCTCCTTCTTAAGTTTGATGGAAATACGCTCATCAACACTTAAATATTTTTCTCCTCCCTGTTTTTTACGCTCCTCCTCTTTCTCCGAATCAGTGAGGTATTGTTCCTTCACGTATTCATTGGCGAAATCCGTTACTTCAGGTAAAAATTTTCCACGCTTATCAACAAGTGTAAGGGAACCAATCCCGTTTTGTTTGGCGACACGAAAATCATCAGCACCAAAACTTGGTGCAATGTGAACGATTCCGGTTCCGTCCTCTGTCGTCACAAAATCTCCAATGAGAACCTTGAAAGAATCACCATCTACAGGCAAGGTGTAAGGAAGTAACTGCTCGTATCGCATACCGGCCAGGTCTTTACCTAACATCTCTCCGACAACACTAAATGGAATCTGTTTATCGCCTTGTTTGTAATCTTCCAGTCTCAATGCTGCATTTTTTTCAGCAAAATATTTTCCCAACAAATCTTTCGCGAGAATGACTGTGATCGGTTGATACGTGTATTGGTTGAATGATTTTACAACGACATATTTTATTTTCGCACCAACCGCAAGCGCTGTATTTGACGGCAAAGTCCACGGCGTAGTTGTCCAGGCCAAGAAATAAATATCACTACCGGGACTTTTTATGTCTTGAATCTTGTCTCTTGATTCCTGGCTGATTCGAAATTGTGCCACAGCACTCGTATCCTTAATCAACCTATACGCCCCGGGCTGATTCAATTCATGCGAACTCAATCCCGTTCCTGCTGCCGGAGAGTATGGTTGTATAGAAAATCCTTTATACAAAAGATCTTTCTTGTACAACTCTTTCAATATCCACCAGACCGATTCAATGTAACTGTTCTCATACGTGATGTATGGATGTTCCAGGTCCACCCAATAACCCATGATGCGCGTTACCTCATCCCACCGTTCCTTGTACTTCATCACTTCGGTGCGACATGCTTTGTTGTAATCTTCAACCGAAATCTTTTTTCCGATATCTTCTTTTTTGATGCCAAGAGTTTTTTCAACACTCAATTCAATTGGAAGTCCGTGTGTATCCCATCCGCCCTTGCGTTCTACTTTTTCTCCTTTCAAAGTATGATAGCGGCAGAAAATATCTTTGATTGCACGCGCCATCACGTGATGAATACCCGGTAAACCATTTGCACTCGGCGGACCTTCATAAAAAACATAGGCAGGCATGCCCTCACGGGTAGAAATACTCTTGTCAAAAATCTTTTCCTTCTCCCAGAAAGCAAGAATGTCTTTCCCAATCTGGGGCAGGTTCAATTGTTTGAACTCAGGATATATTTTTTGGTCGCTTGCCATTGGTAAAAAGGGGTGCAAAAGTAGTTTTTATCCGCGAACCAAAAAGCGCAGGAATCACCCTTTAAACCAATCACTATACATCACATAGCGATCGGGCAATTCGTCCAATAACCGGCGTTGCTGCTCTGTAATCGGCTTTATTTTCCTGGCCGGCACCCCGGCATAGACAAAACCGGCCTCACAAATCATGTTTTCAGGGATTAAAGCCCCCGCTCCGATAATCGTATACGATTCTACCACAGCATGATCCATTACAATGGCCCCCATACCAATCAACGTATGGTCTTGCAGCGTACATCCATGCACAATGGCACGGTGACCGATGCTCACAAAATTCCCGATTTCTGTTTTTGCCCGCTCGTACGTACAATGAATAATTGCACCATCCTGTATGTTTACCTTATTACCAATCCGGATCGAATTAACATCTCCCCGAACTACGGCATTGAACCAAACACTGCATTCATCTCCCATTACCACATCCCCAACTATGGTTGCATTCTGAGCCAGGAAACAACTTTTTCCAAAAGCAGGCGTACTATTTTTTACCGGAAGTATAAGTGCCAT
>JBDTTM010000149.1:0-9282 GCA_039930605.1 Bacteroidota bacterium | reverse complement strand
TTCCTCACAAACCGTATCGCCATCGCGCCTTCTCCGACTGCCGAAGATATTCCTGCCAGCGCTCCTGAGCGTACATCCCCTGATGCAAAAATTCCAGGCACACTTGATTCTGGAAGGTAAGGTTCGCGGTTCAGCTTCCATTCAGTGTGAAATGTTTTTTCGTTAACCAGTTCTTTTCCGGTGATGATAAATCCTTTGTCATCCTTCAATAAAAAATCGTTCAGCCATGAGGTGCCCGGCTTCGAACCAATGTAGACAAACAACGCTTTTGCAGGAACTGTTTTTTCTTCACAGGTCTTTGCGTTTTTCAAAGTTATTTTTTCCAGTACATTTTCTCCATGCACTGCAATTACTTCTGTGTGTGGAATAACATGAATGTTTGGAACCTTGCTGATGTTCTCTACCAGGTAATTTGCTGCAACCTGTTTCAGTTCATCGCGCCTGATGAGTATGTTCACCTCTTTCGCAAAATTGCAAAGGTGCATGGCGGCCTGGCAGGCAGAATTTCCTCCGCCAACCAAATACACTACTTCATTGCGGCAGGCATGTGCTTCTATTGCAGCAGAACCATAATACACTCCTGAGCCGGTAAATTTTTCTATCCCTTCCACATCCAGTTTCATGTATGCCACACCGGTGGAAATCACAATCGTCTTGCTATGTATCACGGAGCCATCAACCATCTCCACAATTTTATATCCGTCCTTGATGTTTATTTTTTTTACTTCTTGTGGTGTGAGAATTTCTGTTCCGAAGCGAAGAGTTTGTGCAATGGCTCTCCGCGTCAATTCGCCGCCCGAGAGTCCGTTCGGAAAACCCAGATAGTTTTCGATGCGCGCACTGCTGCTGGCTTGTCCGCCAGGATTACTTTTTTCGATGAGCAACGTTTTCAGTCCTTCGCAAGAACCATATACCGATGCAGCAAGCCCGGCGGGCCCGGCACCTATAATCAGCACATCATACATTTCTTCGATTGCCTTTTGCTTCAACCCGATTCCTGATGCAAGTGCAGGGAGTTCCGGATCCGTTAAAAAAGTTCCGTCTTTTAAAACTACTAATGGCAATGCAGCGTGTGTGACGTTTGCACTGGTGAGGTATTTTTCTGCTTCAGCATTGTTCTCCACATCAATCCATAAAAACGGAACTAAATTCCCGGCAAGAAATTCCTTCAGCTTATGTGACTTCGGGCTCCACTGAAAACCGATGATGCGGATGCCTTCATGATCGGGCTTGTAATGCGCATGCCACTCTTCCAGCAAATCATTTACAACAGGATATAATTTTTCTTCGGGGGGATTCCATGGTTTCAGCAAATAGTGATCAAGCTTTACTGTATTGATGGCTTTAATGGCTGCATCAATATCGGAGTAAGCTGTCAGCAAAATTAATTTGGCTTCATCATAAACTTCTTTTGCTTTTTCAAGAAAAGACACGCCTTCCATCTCAGGCATTTTCTGGTCGGAGATGAATAATGCCACCGTTTCATTTTTTAGTTTCAACTCTTTGATCAGTTCAAGCGCTTCAATGGCCGATTCAGTAGCAACCACGCGGTATTCATCCCTATATTCACTGCGCATATCGCGCTGAATGGCACCGAGCACCTGCCTGTCGTCATCCACAATAATTATATAAGGCAGTTTCATTGTGCTTTTTCTTTTTCCTTTTTATCAAATGGTATGCAAACGGCGAATACGGTTCTTCCGGGAACAGAACTTACTTTTATTTCTGCGTTGTGACGCTTTATAATCCGCATCACTGTATCGAGTCCGATACCAGTTCCTTCTCCCTGCTTCTTGGTTGTGAAGAAAGGATCAAATATGCGTGAAACAATTTCCTGCGGAATACCCGGACCGCTGTCTATTATTTTCACTGAGACGTCAATCTTCGAACACTTTGTTTCAATGTTGATTTCTCCACCTTTCGAAACGGCATAAATGGCATTGTCGAGCAGGTTGGTCCACACCTGGTTGAGTTCACCCACATAGGCAGGTATCTCACGCATGTCGCTGCAAAAATTTTTCCGCACGGTAATATTTTTTTCGCGGAGCTTATGGCCCAGTAATGTAAGCGTGTTTTCAATATCCTTGTGAATATTGGTAGGTTGCATATCGCTGGTGCGGTCCATGTGAACATGACTTTTTATGGCTCCCACTAAATTTGAAATGCGGGAAGAGGCATCATCCAAATCCTTCAGTATGCGTTGTGCACTGAGCCTGTTCTCCAGCCATTGAAGCACATCAGGCAACGCTTCTTTACTGACACTTCCTTTAACTTTTTCGAGGTCGTCAATGGTGATGCCTGTATCCGTAAATGTTTCCGCAAGCTGTCCCCCGGCAATATTGTTTTTCTCAAGCCAGCCAGTAATCTCGTCTTCCCTGTCAAGGCGCTGCATAGCAGTAAGCATAACCACCTGCGTAATGACAGCGTTTTTTTCTTCCACCATTTGCCTGACGCTCCTGATAAATTCCGGCTTGATATGATCTCCCATCAACCTTTCCGTCAGATCGTAGTTTTCCATCAACCTTTTTATAAGCTCTGCAGAAATCCTGTTAATTGCCGCCGCGGGATTATTCAGTTCATGCGCAATACCTGCAGCCAACTGTCCCAATGCATTTACTTTTTCCTGTTGCAGCTTCTGCGTGGCAAAATGCCGTGCCCGCTCCGTCATATATCCAATGAGGCGCTGGATAAATTCAGGGTTGAGTATTTCCAGTTCCCTGAAATGTTTTTTGTGCAAATGAAACAGCCTTACTTTACCTACAGCATAATTATTTCCGGGTGAAGTTTTCATCCTCGAATAAGGAAGTACGCCACCTGCACCACCTGTTTGCACATCATTTTCAAAAGAAAAATAGTAAACAAGTTTGCCGTTTACATTCATATAAAAATTACACTTGCCTTCTATGGCCAGTACCAGGTCATCCACGGCTTCACCGGTTTTCATGATCAGATCCCCATCCTGATGCTCTGATGCTGTTCCATGATCCAGTATCCATTGCAAATGTTCCATCGGCAAATCCCTGAGGCAATAGATGTTTCTGAGTTCTTCGATAGTAGCTGGCTCCATTGGTCAAAAATTATTTTCAAAAATAGCTTTTTTGGGAATGAGAATAGGGGATAAAATGTCAGTCCTTAAAAATATAAAATTGTTCCCCTGAAAGGTCATCTACATAGTTCAATGCAATTTTATCCTTTAGCAGGTCCGGAAGTTTCATACCCCCGGATACGACGATGAACCTGATTTTCTTTTCGGAAATAAAATCCACCTGGCTTTGCTCGATCGTTATGAATCTTGAATTCGATTTCTGTTCTTCAACAAATCTGCAGAACGGTGACTGCGCCACAACTTCTTTAAGCCGCACGTTTGCCAACTGGTTTTTGCCCTCGGTATTTATTCCGAACAACCCCATATCGGTGGTCATCACCGGGTTCGTTGTGAGCGAAAGATAGTCTCCGAGAGAAGTGGATATCGGGTGAGGCACTTCGAACCGGGTATAGTAATCCGGGGTGATGATGGCTGCGCCCCTGCTGCATTCGGGATGTTCACTTAAATATCCTGTGGTTTGTACCAGGTATCGGTCACTGTATTCATTTGGCCTGGGATGCTGTACATAAAATATTTTCGACCGGATAAAAGTTGAAAGACCCATGAGTGGCAGGAAGAGGAGTAAGCAGATAATAAGTTTACCTTGAAGCGTCCTGCGCCTTGTAACATATACAGGATCAAAAAGAATTTTTGCAAGGATGAAGACAACAAACAGGTTGGCAAAAGAGAGCGCGATGTTTTTAAATACCTGGTATGAATTAAGCGTGCGGTATAAAACTGCCCATGCAAACAATGAGAAAAGCATCGCCAGAAGTCCGGAGATTATTATTTTAAAAATTGCACTGTCACGGTAATTTTTCTTTTTGATTCTTATAAACCAAAGTGAAGGAAGGAAGGGGAGAAACGGGATAAGAAAAAGTACAGATGTCACAGCAATGATATTAAAATACTTCACGAGGTTTTCCTTTTGAAACAATGTTGAAACACCAATTACTCCTTGCAGGTCGCCTGAAAGAATTTTCTTGTTGCCTGTAAGTGAATAAAAAATGGCAATGAAAGCAAAGACGAAAAAGAACAGTACAATGACCTGCTTCATTTCCTTGCGGGAGAATATTTTTAGCCAGGGGTTTAATACGAGCAGTGCGGCACAGGCGCCTGCAATTCCGAAACCGCAATCAAATGAAACCAGCGGCATGCACAGGAGGCAGCAAAAAAACAACATCGGTTTCCGGTAATGAAGTGCGAGAAAGGCGGCAATAATAAAAACATAATAGATGCATAGCTTCTTAAAATAAAAGAAGGGAACAATTGCATACGCTTTGCTTTGACCGAGGAGTGGAAACCGGGAATAGACATCAAAGAAAACCCCTGAGCAGAATAGCAGCAGCAAGCCCAAAAGCTTCAGCATGAATGATTGCTCCCTGTAAATTTCAAGAACAGATAATATTCCTGCATAAAGAATAACGTAGAACAACGGATAGATAACCAGCATGAGTGTACTCAAAGGGCTCAAACAAAATAGCGCACCCGCCATGTCCGTGAGCCAGAGCTCAAAATAATGATAAGGAGAAGTGCCTGCATAGTCGCTGCTGATAAAATTGGCAGATGCGTAGAGGTTTTCTTCTCCTGTTTGCCTGATGTAATGTGATACGTTTGCGTAATACACAAAGTCTTTCATGCCTGCTACGCTGAAGTGAAATGCACCGCCTTTCACAAAGCCTGCCAGTTCCCAGGAAAGAAAGACAAGGGCTGAAAGGAAAAGGAATACCATTACTCTTTTCCATTCCTTCCTGATGAGAAAATTTTCGGAATTAAATTTTATTTTCTGCTGTGAGCGGAGTTGAAAAAATAAAAAAATAAAAAATAACACAATGAAACCTGTATTCACTGTTTTGAAATTCGTAAACACGATAGAGTAAAGTAAGCTGCATACAATGGTGCCCGCGGTAAGTCGTGTAAAGACACGTGTGTAAAACGGTTTTACCCTATCCGTATCTGTGAATGGATTTACTATCACTTCACCTGCAAGGAAGATTGCCAACAGGAAAAAGAACAGTGACATAAAATATTTGCAACAAATGATTATTATATCCATATTTGCCTGTACAGGTTTTGTCGTCAAATGTAAAAAATTTGTATAGCAATTTATTTCCGACTCCCTCGAGAGAAATGTTTTCAAGACACACTACTGTTTCGCTTCAAAAAGATTTGAGGCTTAAAATACTTTCCATGTACTATGAAGCGAAAGCAGGACATATCGGCTGTTCTCTTAGCTGCATAGACCTGATGATCGCTTCGCTGATTTTGATTAAAGAAAAGGAGGACAGCTTTATTTTATCAAAAGGTCATGCTGCCGCTGCCTTGTATGTTTGCATCAGGCATCTCGGAGGAATAACAGAAGAGGAACTGTTTTCATTCTACAAGAACGGTACGACCCTTTCCGCCCACCCGGCTCCGCGAAAATTCATCGACATACCTTTTGCTACAGGTTCACTTGGGCATGGGCTGCCAATCGGCTGCGGCATTGCAAAGGCAAATAAACTGTTGCAGAATGAATCAACGGTGTTTGTTCTCATGAGCGATGGGGAAACAAATGAAGGTACAACCTGGGAAGCATCGCATTTTGCCGTGCAACACCAACTTGACAACCTGGTAGTAATGATAGATAAAAACGGCCTCCAGGGTTTCGGAACCACACTTGAAGTTTTGGGCGACACAGCAGCGGCTTCAAAGTTCAGGGATATCGGATATGAAACAACAGAAGTGAATGGTCATGACGTCGAAGAAATTATTCCAGTCATCACTGCGATGAAAAATAATAAAAACGGCAAACCTAAGATGATCATCGCAAGTACGGTGAAAGGGAAGGGCGTTTCCTATATGGAGTCCCAGATGAAATGGCACTACCTACCCATGAACAAAGAGCAGTATATACAGGCCCTTGATGAAGTTTCTAAAAAATATTCTGAATGATTGACCACGCAAAATATTTTCAGCTCAACAATAAATCGGTTGCCCAGCTGAAATCCCTGCGTGGTCCAATTGCGGTTTTCGGTGCCGGCGGATTTATCGGAGTAAACCTTTTACATTTTTTATTACAACACAGGGATGACGTTTTCGGCATTTCCCATGATAAGTTCAACAACTGGCGGTTTTCAGCTTCCGGAACGCCGCATGCAAGCATTCTATCATGCGATATCAATGACTTTACCCAGCTCAAATTACTGTTTGAAAATTTTAAGCCGCAGACAATTTTCAACCTTGCAGCATATGGCGCATACTCCAAGCAGAAGGAGTACAAAAAAATTTATTTCACCAACTTTGATTCGAGCATTGACATTATTGAATTATTGAAGGGCCAGGGATTCTCTGCTTATATCCATGCGGGCTCAAGTTCAGAATACGGACTCAACAGTGCCGGGCCGAAAGAAACGGATCCACTCATCCCTAACAGTCATTACGCTGTTTCAAAAACTGCCATGTCGTATGCCATCAAATATTATGGATTAATTGAAAAGCTTCCCGTGGCAAACCTGCGCTTGTATTCAGCATACGGGCCGTGGGAGGAACCTGACCGCCTGATGCCTATGCTTATATCTTCCGCACGGAACAAAAAATTTCCTCCGCTTGTGGAGCCGAAAATTTCACGTGACTTTATTTATATCTCTGACATCTGCAGCGCATTTATCGCATCGGCATCGGCCGTTTCTTCCATTAAGGGAATGTCGCTCAACATCGGTTCCGGAAATAAAACAACCATCAGTGAAATTGTGAGTCAGGTAAAGGAAAAATGCGGTGTACCCGGTGAACCTGTATTCGGTTCAATGGACAACAGGAATTGGGATAAGACGGAATGGTATGCAAACATTGACTTTTCTACAAAGCAGCTTGAATGGCGCCCTGAAGTTGAACTGCAGGAAGGAATTGAAAAAATTATTCAGTGGCAAAATGAAATGGATTTTGACAACGCTTTCTGGAATTATACACGTCAACTATGAATGCCCCGCTATACTCAATTATTCTCCCCATTTATAATCAAAGCGCACAGCTCCCTTTTTTATTCAAGGAATATGTTTCTCTTCTTGATGAGTTAGGTGATCCCTGGGAATTGCTTTTTATAGTCAATGGATCGCGGGATGACTCATATGAAAAAGCACTCAGTCTTGCAGATAATCATCCCCACATTAAAGTCTTTAACCTGGAAAAAGGTGGGTGGGGCCGGGCTGTAAAATTTGGCCTGGGGCAGGCGACCGGGCGGCTTGTCTGCTATACCAACTCTGCACGAACGCAACTTTCGGATCTCAAAATCATCCTGAAGTATGCAAAGACAAATGAAGAAGTGGCTATCAAAACAACACGCGTAGTAAGAGAAACATTTGTACGCAAGATCGGATCCATACTTTATAACTATGAAAACAGGAAGTTCATTGGCACACCCGTGTGGGATGTCAACGGAACGCCTAAGATAATCCCATCACAATTCCTCAAAGATTTGAACCTCGTTTCTGATGGTGACCTCATTGATGCTGAAGTGATGGCAAAGCTTTACAGGAAAAAAGTGCAGATCATTGAAGTCCTTATCCTTTCAACAAAAAGGATCGGGGGAAGAAGCACCACAACGATGAAGTCTGCGCTGAAAATGTATTACGGACTACTGAAGCTAAGAAGTAAACTATGACAGGATCAGAAGAGAAGCTGAGAGAAAAGTTACTTCAACGCCAGCATGAAGCGTTGCGCGACCCTGCGGAGGTTATCACTGCCGGCTTTGAGCAATGCGGAATAACTTCGAAGTCATTGCAGCATCGTGTTACAGGTGATTTTATTTCACTGTTGGAAAAATTAAAACTCACCCTGCTTGTCACGCGGGAATACGAACACCTTGTACTTGCACTTACTGTACGTGCAGGCAAACTGCATCAATCATTTCTAAATCTCCCTCACCCGGCAGGTATTGCCGTGAACAGGAAAAATAATAAAGTTTATGTGGCAGCTACCCGCAATCCGAATGCGATTGTGGAGCTTGTCACTTCAAACAAAATTGCTTCCGGAAGAAAAACGCCTGGGTTGCTGATGCCCTCGAGGCTTAAATATTATTCCGGCTCAACTTATTTCCATGATTTGGCATTTATCAATGGAGAACTGCATGCAAATTCCGTTGGACAGAACGGGATCATTAAAATAAATATGGACTCTTCAGAAACTGAAGGAGTATCCTGGATGCCTGCATGTGTAAAAGGAAAAAAAGACAGGAACCACATCCAGCTGAATTCTATTGCCGCAGGGAAAACGATTAAGCACTCCTATTTTTCTGCATCAACAGATACGATCTCAAAATACAAACCCGGGGATCTCAAATTTGCAGTGGATAAGAAAGGTGTGCTCTTTGACGGAAAGACAGGCAGAACAATTGCGCGCGGACTTACACGCCCGCACTCGGCCAGGCTATACAAAGGAAAAATCTGGGTAGACAATAGCGGGTATGGCGAATTCGGTTTTATAAGAACCGGTTCCTTCATTCCGCTGGTAAAACTTCCGGGATGGACGCGTGGATTATGCTTTGCGGGCAATGTGGCTTTTGTAGGGGTATCACGCATTATCAAAAAATTTAAGGCGTACGCTCCCGGCATCACCAACGCAAATCCTATTTGCTCGGTATATGCAGTAGATATACGAACAGGGGAAATAATTGGGAGCATCCAATGGAAATTCGGAAACCAGATTTTTGGAATTGATTCACTTTCCGCTTCCGTTTGCAGCGGCTTTCCATTTGAGAAAGTGATAGCGCATGATGAGCATATTAAAAATATTTTTTTTAGGTACATTGTTTGAAAAGATAAATGCAATGACCGGAACTCATCTCAAAAATGTTTTTTCCTGCAATGAAGCACAGACCGCAAATGGACTTACATTTAAATTCAATTCGACCCGGCGTTCTGCGGAAGGCTGGCATGAACTATTTTTGTTTTTGAAATGGCTTCTTATAATAGGAGCCATGAGCGAACCTGAATTTCTCATTTATTATGAAAAATTACCTTTGCGGACTTTAATTTTAAAAAGCACAATCTAACCATCAATCATATAATATGAAAAACACCCCCTACAAGTTTATCATGCTTTCCGCCATGTACGAAAACGGAGGCAATACCACCCACCGCCTTCTTGACGGTCATCCTGAACTTTTTGTTTATCCTTTTGAATCCCAGCCGGGAAGTAAATATGTGAATGATTACCTCTCC
>JBDTTM010000148.1:0-9290 GCA_039930605.1 Bacteroidota bacterium | reverse complement strand
TTTTGTTTTAGGCGACTCTGCCATTGCAAATGCAAGTATAGGATTTATAAAAAAGTATGACTTAAATGGAGTATTAATGTGGAGTAGGAATATATCAACAGCCTACCCATACTTATTTATAGCACGAGATAATGTTCTCTCAGTTTTATTGGAAAACAAGCCTGGTGCTGATACACTATACTTATATAAGTACGCTATGATAAATGGAGATTCACTATTTAGTAAGGCAATTATTGCAAATCACCTACCCGATACGGCAATTAGCCTTGTTGATTTCAGTATAGGCCTTTATGACAGTTACTATATTTGTTATAACCAACAGCCCAGTCACTCTGCATCTGGATACTTTTATAATTTCAAGATAGTTAAGTCTGATTTCTTGGGAAATATCGAATGGCAAAAATATTTCGTAGATACCGTAAACTTTACACAGGCCAATGCCGCTACCTCCACCTCAGATTCAGGATATGCGATTCTTAGAACTCAAAACAATTCGTGCACTCCTTATTCCCCGAAGTGTATTCTTTTAAAACTAAACGGCGATGGTGATTCGATATCTCAAACTTGTTTTGGGAATCCGTTTTACTTAAATAGCAGGTTCTCCGACATTATAGAAACCAGTTCTAATTTACTTGCCTCAATTGCTTACGGAGATTCGGATATCATGTACTTTAATTCTTTGGACCATTTCATTTCTGTTATTGTTTGTGATTCTTTAGGCAATTACCCATCATGGTTAATTGAAGAAGATCCAATAAATAATGCGTATATTTTTCCTAATCCATTCACAGATTACATTAAAATTAATTATCCTATCAGTGTGAACCAAGCGACTAAAATTGATCTTTATGATTCGATTGGTCGCAATTTATTGACAAAGATCATTGAGGAAAATAATCAATCAATTGATTTGTCTTTTATTGATAACGGATTCTATCTCTTGACTATTCATTATCAAGACAGGATTCGATCATTAAAGATTGTAAAAGTTGTAAGGTAGGATGCCTGGGAATAAATAGTATTTTATTCAAAGCCGGAATATTTAAGTCTTCTTGAATTTTCCTATTGACATTCTGTCGCCATTCCTGTTCTTTCCTCTAAATTTCAACAAAAAAAATCAAAACTATTGTTTCGAAATCATCTGCCCTTTGCTTTCTTTGCACCCCGTTTAAAAAATGGGGCATTAGCTCAGCTGGCTAGAGCATTTGTCCCGCCATCGGGACAGAAGGTCATCAGAGTTGTTTTTAATTATTAAAGATTCGACAAATTTCCTGCTTTTTATTTTCTTAATTTCTTTTTCTCTTTTTATTGCTTCTCTTTTAGTTTCAAATATTTTCAGATAAACTAAACTCCATGGAATTCCGGACATTGTGGAAGGAGTTGCACCTGAATTGTGAAGTATTATTCAAACTTCAGGATCATGACTGCTTCCATAGTAGAAACGGTCAATTTTGTCTGAGTAAATGATATAAAAATAATGCATAATGGAAAGGATTATAAATTTAATTAACCACAAAAGTAACTACCATCATCTTCAGATCCGTACCATTATATTAGAATAATAAGGAAGAAGTATATTTTTATTATCACCGGCCCTTTGCTTTCTTTGCACCCCCTATCTTTCTGAGGCATTAGCTCAGCTGGCTAGAGCGTTTGTCCCGCCATCGGGACAAAAGGTCAAGGCAGGTAATTCGACTTTTCAAGTATTTTAATTTATCTGCTTTTATTAGGAATTGTAATACAGTTGAAAATACTTGAAGTATTGTTTCGAAATCAATTGCCCTTTGCTTTCTTTGCACCCCGTTTAAAAAATGGGGCATTAGCTCAGCTGGCTAGAGCGTTTGCATGGCATGCAAAAGGTCATCGGTTCGACTCCGATATGCTCCACATATTACCTTAAGCACCAACTGACAGGTTAAACAAGCTGTCGGTCGGGTGAGAGACTCCATTCAATAATTTTGATCTTTAGAAGAGGTTTCTTTTCCAGTATAGTTAAACCAATATTTTAAAGTAGTGTCTTTGATTCTAATTCTAAACCATATCGCTTGCAAAAAATCCTGACTTGTATTATTTACCTCTTTGTTTGTTGCTCTGTGAAATCCCAAATCCCTCCTTACCACACCACAATTTTTGATTCTACAGGAACAACAGGATATTATTTCCTCGTCCCAACCCGGCTGACTTCTCCCAATGCAGGTTTTCATTCCCAACTGGTGCTCGACCGATATGGAGATGTGGTCTATTATAAATCGCTGGGAACGCTTACCAATTCTCCTGATTTCAAAGTGCAGCCGGATGGAAGGATTTCTTATTTCAGAAACCAGCAGTTTTATCTCTTCGACAGCACATTTACAATCGTTGATTCAGTGAGTTGCAAAAATGGTATCACAACCGACAGTCACGATTTCCAGGTTCTTCCCAATGGGAATTTTCTGTTGCTTGGATATGAAACAAGCACCATGGACCTTTCATCTTATGCCTGGTTCAAACCAACCGGTACTCATGGAAGTGTTTCAGCTTCGGTGAAATGTAATGTAGTACAGGAGTTAGACATAAATAAAAATGTTGTATTCGAATGGCATTGCAAAGATTATTTTGCTTTTGCTGATGTAGATTCTGTGTGGCTTTCAAATCCCAATATTGTCGACTGGACACATTGCAATGCAATTGAGCTTGATGATGATGGCAACATTCTTTTAAGCAGTCGCCATTTTAATGAGATTATTAAAATCAATCGCACAGACAGCACAATCATGTGGCGCTTAGGAGGTGTGCAGAATGAGTTTACTTTTTTGAATGATAGTACACCATTCTATGGACAGCATGATATCCGAAGGATTCAAAATGGAAATATAACTCTCCTGGATGATGGCTTCAGGGTAACAGGTGTACCTTTTCATGCATGCCGTGCGATGGAATACCAGCTCGACGAAATTAACAAGACTGCCACTGTGGTATGGGACTACACATATGATTCTACCATGTATTCAAAAGCAACCGGCAACGTTGAGCGATTGCCGAATGGAAATACGCTGGTGAATTTTGGAATGATAAATTCAGTTAAGAACACAACTTTTGTGGTTGTTGATTCCCTGAAGAATAAAAAATTCGAAGTTGCATTTATTGATACCATGTCTTCATACCGCTCTTTTAATTTCCAGCAATTGCCATGGGTATTCAACAGGCCACAACTGAGTTGTATTGACTCCGGCGGCACCTATTACCTCGATGCCGGTGCCGGATATGCTTCATATTCCTGGAATGACGGCAGTACCAATCGATTCTTACCAATTACTTCAGCGGATACATTTTCTGTTTTCGTTCCTTATGGCAGCGATGGTGGCTTTATCTCTTCCGAAAAAATTATTGTTACCAATCTGAATGACCCCTGCGGGTTGAATACGGATGTGGGTGCAATTCAGATGGGAGAGGGAGTGAGGGTTTATCCGAATCCGGCGAGCGAGATATTGACAATAGACAGTAAACAGGCTACAATAAATTCAATATCCATTTATAATTTACTTGGAAAATTAGAGTTTGACGTTCAGTTATCTTCGGCCAATGCCACACATCAAACTGAAATTGATGTGCGCTCGCTGTCACAGGGGATTTACTTTATTCAAATCAGGACAAACGGGAAAATATTCACCAAAAAGTTCGTAAAAAACTGATTGCTTTATTAATTGAAAACCAATCCTGATTTATTATAATTGGCTTTGGCTGTCTATTGTCTATTGTCTATTGTTTCCTGCAAATTCCCCTTTTACAAATTCATCTTCCCGAAAAACTCAATCACTAATTGGTTGCGATTTTGGCTGCTCATTGGCTGTTCCTTTGCCTATTGCCTATTGCCTATTGCCAACTTCAGGCTGCTCATTGGCTGCTCCCTTGCCAACTGCCAACTGCCAACTTTTCAACCTAACCTTAACCCAAGTAATTTTCTTTTTATAAATCTCACTAAACAGAACTACAAATCACTCCCCCTCCTGGTCCACCAATCTAATTTCGTAATCGCGAATTGTAATGAGCCGGTCTTTGAAAAGGTTGCCGATCGTTTTCTTAAATACCTTCTTGCTGATGTGAAGCGCATTGGTTATTTCGTCCGGCGAACTTTTGTCGCCGAGTTCAAGAATACCATGGTTGGCTTTCAGCTTTTGTAAAATCAGGTCTTTCGTGTCAAGCACATTGCTGAATCCCTGCTTCTGTAAGGTCAGGTCTATTTTACCATCCTCACGGACAAATTTTACAAAACCTTTTTTAATATCACCTTCCTGTAACGGCTGAAAAATTTCATTCCGGTAAATAAGTCCTTCGTACCTGTTGTCAATAATGGCTTTGAATCCTGCATCTGTTTCTTCCGCAATAAGCAATTGTACTTCATCCCCTTCATTCAGGTCGTCAGTGATCTTGTCAATGTACTTGCTCCATTTTGAAGTTGCTGCAATCCGTCCTGAAAAATCATCCATGAATAAATGCACTAGGTATTTTTTTCCGATCTGCATTTCATTGCGCTGCTCCTGGTATGCAACAAAAATGTCTTTCGCAATGCCCCAATCCAGGAAGGCTCCATGACCGGTAACATCTTTCACCGTCAAAAACGCAAATTCACCAAGCTGCGCATGCGGTTTCAGCGTGGTTGCAACGGGACGATTCTCATTATCAAGGTAAACAAAAACATTCAATACATCTCCCGGCTGTGCACCTTCCGGAACATACCTCGCAGGAAGCAATACAGATTCATCTCCATCATGGAGGTAGAGCCCGATGCCGGCTTTTGATTTTACAATCAGTTCGTTGTATCTACCTATTTCTAACATGGGAATAAATTCGAATCCCGAAATGAGAAAACAAATTTCAAATTTTTAATATTCAAAATTCATTTATTCGAAATTATTTCGGATTTCGTTATTATTTATTTTTCTAATTTGGATTTTATGTATTCGATATTATTTTTTCTTCCCCATACATTTCCTGCTTCAGCGCCTTAATCGCTTCGTCACTGATGTACTCATCGTACGTCATCCGCTTATCAATGATACCACCCGGTGTAATTTCAATAATACGGTTGGCAACAGTATGCATGAACTCATGGTCATGAGAAGTGAAAAGAGCTACGTGCTTCCATTCCTTCATTGAATTATTAAAAGCAGTAATGCTTTCCAAATCCAAATGGTTGGTCGGTTCGTCAAGAATCAGGCAGTTGCCATTGGCGAGCATCATCCGGCTAACCATGCAGCGTACTTTTTCTCCACCACTCAGCACATTACTTTTCTTAAAAACCTCTTCTCCACTGAAAAGCATTTTGCCGAGAAATCCCCGCACATGCGTTTCATCTTTGTCTTTTGAAAACTGCCTCAGCCAGTCAACGAGGTTATCATCACCGTTAAAAAACTGCGTATTGTCATTCGGCAGGTAGGCACGTGTAATGGTGCTTCCCCAGCGGAATTCACCGGCATCTGCCTTGTCATTTCCCACCAGGATCTCAAAGAAAGATGTAATGGCACTGTGTTCCCTGCTCAGCACTGCGATCTTATCGCCCTTGTTCATGGTGAAAG
Source organism: Bacteroidota bacterium (assembly GCA_039930605.1). GTDB lineage: Bacteria > Bacteroidota > Bacteroidia > AKYH767-A > 2013-40CM-41-45 > JAPLDB01. The sequence goes on along the minus strand of JBDTTM010000148.1, from coordinate 3,735 downwards.
TGATATCGGCAAACCACGGGAGTCCTTCCGGGCTTGTCTTTGCAAGATTTTCTACATTCAATATCTGGTCTCCGCAATCGCGTTCAGGTTTGAAAATAATTCCAGGGTATTTCCTTGTGCTCGGCTGTATGTCATCAATTACCAGTTTCTCTAACAACTTCTTACGACTTGTAGCCTGCCGGCTCTTGGAAGCATTCGCACTGAAACGCTCCACGAATTCCTGGAGCTCTTTCCTTTTGTCTTCAATTTTTTTATTTTGATCACTCCGCTGACGCAACGCGAGCTGGCTGCTTTCATACCAGAAAGTATAATTACCTGTGTACAATCTTATTTTTCCGAAATCAATATCTGCAACATGGGTACATACGGCATCCAAAAAGTGACGGTCGTGACTCACCACGATCACCGTATTCTGAAAATCAGCAAGGAAGTTTTCCAGCCATGAAATTGTTTCCACGTCAAGGTCATTCGTGGGCTCATCAAGGAGTAATATTTCAGGGTTGCCAAACAGCGCCTGGGCAAGTAGCACGCGGACTTTCTCTTTACCGCTCAACTCACTCATCAACTTTTGGTGGTATTCTTCTTTCACGCCAAGTCCACTCAGCATGTTTGCTGCATCACTCTCTGCATTCCAGCCATTCATCTCAGAAAACTGGTGTTCAAGGTCCGCCGCCTTGGCTCCATCTTCATCATTAAAATCCGCTTTGGCATAAACTGCATCTTTCGCAGCCATTACTTCATACAGCTTCTTATTCCCCATCATCACCGTTTGCAATACAGGGTAACTGTCAAAGGCAAAGTGGTTCTGGCTCAGCACACTCAACCGTTCACCAGGAGTGATGAAAACCTCACCGGTGTTGGCGTCGATCTCACCCGATAATATCTTTAAAAAAGTGCTTTTTCCGGCTCCATTTGCGCCTATGATGCCGTAGCAGTTGCCCGGAGAAAATTTCAGGTTAACTTCCTCAAATAAAACCCGTTTGCCATAACGAAGCGACAAATTTTGTACTGATAACATTGTAATCTATTTTTTGGGATCGCGAAAGTACGAAAAAAAGCGAGGCGGACTACTAGACCCCTGGCCAGGAACCCAACTGGAAATTGTCATTGCTTGGCACGAACAACATTAAATTGTCATTGCACAGCCTGCCCCGTATTTTCGGGGAAGCAATCCGTCGAAATGAAGTAGTTGTAATATTAATATCATCAGTAGCGCACCCACCGAACCCTAATCAACACCCGTCCCGCTGTACTCTTCAAGCCCTGAAGTCAGCGTTGCTGACTTCAGGGGCTTTCCGCTGCCATCGTGGCTATTTTACTTCCGTCGCAGTTTCATTGGAGCCTGCTTAAACAGCCAGGACAGGAAGCAAGAATTCACCAATTAATTTATTTTACCCCACAATCACCTTCTTCATAAACCGTTGCGCTTTTTTAATAAAGGTGAGAAAATAAACTCCCTTCGGCCAGGCGGTTTTGAATTTTTGCAACCCGTTTCAGTTCACATAATAATATTAATAACTTGCCAACCTGTTATTGTTCACCCTTTGTTATTCGCCACATTTTTTGAATTTAATGCCATGAACCATTCCTTTCAACAGTAAAGCTAATTCTCTGCAAATATTTTTGAAATTTTTTACTCCAATTTTCTGAATGTGCGCACACTCATCTAAAATTATCATTGAAAAATGAAATGAGAAGAAAGCATGACCTTGTACTTTATCTTTTGCTTTCCCTTGTAATTTTACTTGTTGTATTTGTAAGGCTACGTTTATTAAATGTACCTCTTGAAAGGGACGAAGGGGAGTACGCATACGCCGGTCAACTCATGTTAAAAGGGATACCCCCTTACGCAGGTGTTTACAATATGAAGTTCCCGGGTACTTATACATTGTATTTTTTAATAGAATTACTTTTCGGGCAAACTGTAACTGGCATTCATCTAGGGGCGCTGTTCAGTAACCTGCTTTCCATTTTATTTGTCTTTCTTATAGGGAAAAAATTGATGTCACTTCATGCTGGTATAGTATCAGCCATCAGTTTTGCAATTCTTTCCCTCAGCACCTCCTTCCAGGGGTTGGATGCAAATGCCGAGAGTTTTGTTTTACTATTCTCCCTACCAGGAATTTTGATCCTGATATATGCTATTGAAAAAAACAGGCCCCTTTATTTTTTTCTGTCAGGAACATTCTTAGGTCTATCGGTATTAATGAAACAACACGGAATATTTTTTTTAGTATTTGGCGGCGTATTGATAATTTATCATTATGCCATAGCAGAAAAAGGAAGACTAAGTTCAACGTTTTTTCCCTTGCTTCAATTGTGCTCAGGCGCATTATTTACATTTTTACTTTCACTTGGTTTTCTTGCACAAGCAGGCGTTTTGCAAAATTTTTGGTTGCTTGCGTTCCAATATGCAAAAGAGTATATATCGCAACGCAGTATTAATGAGGCTATACAAAATTTTCCGTTTAGAAATATTTTCATGGCAAGTCCTATGCTTTGGTCTCTTGGTTTGCTAGGTGTTGTAAATTCTTTATTCAAGAAGGGCAATGGATTCAATTCATTTTTTTTATTGAATTTTGGTTTCTTTTCTTTCCTCACGGTATGCCCCGGTTTCTATTTTAGACCACATTACTTTATCCTTTTACTGCCGGCAGTTTCGCTTCTCATAGCCAATGCAATTCATCCCTTTTCATCTTTATCGAATACAGGTCTTACTAGTTACCGCAGAATTATTCTGTTGCTGATTGTAGCACCAATATTATTTTTTATTATATCTAATCGCAGTTATCTGTTTATACAAACACCAAAAGAAGCATCTAAACAGCTGTATCCGAAAGAATCCTTTTGTGAATTATTGGAAATCTCAAGTTATCTTAAAAAAAATACGCTGCCGTCTGATAAAATTGGGGTTTTAGGATCAGAACCTGAAATTTTTTTTTATACACAACGCGAATCGGCATCTGGCTTTATTTATTGTTACCCTTTATTGGAAGATCAGAAATTCAGGAAACAAATGGAAACAAAATATATTGCCGAAGTCGAACGGGCAAGCCCAAAATATTTTCTTGTTGTGAATGTAAATCAAAACTGGTCGATTAGTGAAGTTCATGGAGAAAGAATAAGTGACTGGTATCCTGAATTCCTTCGAAACAATTACAATCTCGCTGCGATGGTTTGTTTTCCCGGGAACTCATCACCGGTATATATATGGAACAATCCCCCGGAATTTCCGAACGATTCTTTGATTGATAGAATTGAAGTTTACCGGAGGAATCAATAACAGCATGACAACTCTACTCAAGATTACTGAATTGAAATAACCATGAAAGCTTAAATCATCTTTTGTGTCTTCTTTGCCACTTTTTTTGAATTCAAAACTGCCTTTGTGGTACCAATATGATGATTCAAAATTTTGCCACAAATTAAATTAGATTATCCGGCTGTATTGTCTTAACTTCCGAAATATTTCCGCACCCAACAGGGAACACCCTCTTTTAATCAATTCACTTTTTAAATTATCAATCAAATGAAAATGCCGGGCATGGATGAGAACTGGGAAGATTTTTGTGAACGCCTTCAATGGAGGTTTTCAAAACTTACCCATGAAGATATTCAATACAAAGAAGGTCGTGAAGAAGAAACCCTGAACAGAATTCAGGCACGCCTGGGCAAAACCAGGAAAGAACTGCTCGAATTAATGGAGCGCATGCGGCTCCTTCCCGCTTAACTTTA
>JBDTTM010000147.1:0-9298 GCA_039930605.1 Bacteroidota bacterium | reverse complement strand
AGACAATAGACAATAGACAATAGACAATAGACAATAGACAATAGACAATAGACAAAAAAATAAACAATAAAAAATAAAAAATATGACAACTACAACAGCAACTACAACCAAGTGGGGATTAGACAAGGCCCATTCTGAAATTCAGTTTAAGGCAAAACACATGATGATTAGCAATGTTACCGGTGGGTTCAATAGCTACGATGCGACAATTGAAACCGAAGACGAAGATTTCTCTACTGCTCAAATTACATTTACTGCTGATACCGCTTCAGTGAATACGGGCAGCGAACAACGTGACGGCCATTTAAAGGGAGATGATTTTTTCAATGCTGAAAAATTTCCGAAGATCACCTTTGTCTCTACAAGCGTGGAAAAAACAGGAGAAGGAAAATTTAAACTAAATGGTGACCTGACTGTTCGTGATGTTACCAAACCATTTTCGCTTGATGTGGTTTTTGAAGGAAAAGTAGTTGACCCTTGGGGAAATACCAAATTAGGATTTAGCCTTAATGGAAAATTGAGTCGCAAAGAATTCGGCCTTATATGGAATGTGGTTACCGAAGCCGGCGGAATTTTAGTGAGCGATGAAGTAAAAATCCAGGCAAGCGTACAGGTTGCGAAAGCGAGCTGAAATGTTGATTTGAAAATGTGGCGATTTGCCGATTTGAAAATGTGAGAAAATAATGTGAAAAGGTACAGGTGCGAATAAATACAAATGAGAAAAGGTGCACATGGGAAGAAATACCAATGCGCATCCCGATAGCTATCGGGAGTGTAAATGAGAAATAAGGGGCCGTAAGTATTAAAGATTTTACAGGGGGATTTATGTTATCCCGTTCTTTGTGTCAAAACAAGGGGCGGGATTTTTTTTAGTGCATTTTTTTTGAGAAGGTTGCGAATACTGCCATTGATTATGCGACTCCGGAAATAGTTTTGCTAAATGCTTGCCGAATTCACAACTTCGTCAACAGGAAATTTTTCCTTCAGGCACCATGAAACATTTTTTTCTTTCCATCCTTTTAATTTACGTGACGAAATGTTACGGGCAAAAAACATTTACTTTCCCTGCTACTTTCAAATCGGATGTGTCAGATACGATCTGGCACAAAGCGGTTCCTGATCCTTACCGATGGCTTGAACAGATCAATTCAGACAGCACTGCAAAATGGCTGAAGGAGCAAACCAGATTCAAGGATCATTGCGAGGGAAAAACATTTAACAGACTACAGAATTTCCTGTCCTATTATTCGCACATCAAGTCAAAACCCATATTCAGGGAAGGGAAATATTATTTCAGCTACCTGGTCTATGATGAAAATGAAACTGCCTGCCTCTATTACCAAGAGCGGATAGATGATGTTCCCGATTTACTTTTCAATCCGAATACAATTGAAAAAAAATCGATCGTCAACATCAATGACATTGCATTATCAGCTGACAATAAAACGCTGGCACTTGTTTTAACAAAAAATGCCGGGGACTGGAAAACAATCCGGTTCCTGGATATAAAAAGTAAAAAACTGCTCACTGACTCTGTAAGATTTGTGAAGTATAGCGATGTTTATTGGTCTGGTGGAGGTGTATTTTACATCAGGTATGCAGTGAAAGATATTTCAGAATCTTTTACCGGAATTATAAAAGGCAGATCCCTCTACTATCACAGGATTGGAACCAACCAGGATAAAGATATCCAGATTTTCAAACCTGAAAATGATACGGAGAATGAATTGCGATATGAAGTTACACCAAAGGGAAATTACCTCGTACTTTACAATTCAAAAATAATTTCCGGTAAAAAATATCAAACGGTTTCATTGGCAGAATTGCCGCTAACAGATTCTCTTTCCTTCCGGGATTTTATCGTTACTGACAAAACAGATGTCTATTTCAAAGTGTTGGGGGAACTGAATGACAAACTGCTTGTTGAAACCAATTTGAAAGCGAAAAAAGGTGCCATATATAAATATGATCCAAGCACTGTTAATTCAGCAAAGAAATTTGTGCATGAATACCAGGAACAACTTGAATATTCATCCCTTGTAAATAATAAGGTGTTACGGTTTTATAACGGAGATAAAAAATCATACGGTGTCATCAATGATTCAACCGGAAAGCAGCTGAAAATATGGACAATTCCTGAAGGGTTTAGTTTTAAAAGTATAAGTTCTTCCCAGGACGACAGTATCATACTGTATAGTTTTGATTCTTTCTTCAGCCCTTCTTCCTTTTACCAGATAAACCTGAATTCGTTTGAGCAAAAGGCATTGAGTAAAACTTTGATCCATTTTGATATTGAAAATCTGACCACAGAAAAAGTCTATTACTATTCGAAGGACAGCACATTGATTCCAATGTACCTCACGCATTTAAAAAACATGAAGATGAATGGAATTAACCCGGTCATTTTATATGGTTATGGCGGGTTTGGTATCAGCATGAAACCATTCTTGTCTGTCAACAATATCGTTTTTCTGAATAATGGAGGCATCTTTGCTGCACCATGTTTAAGGGGTGGAGGGGATTTTCCCGGCTGGCATGAAAAAGGTGAGCGACTTTTCAAACAAAATACATTTGACGACTTTATTTCAGCAGCTGAATTCCTGGTGAAAGAAAAATATACAAACCCTGGAAAAATTGCTGCAATGGGTGGATCTAACGGTGGCCTGGTTGTAAGTGCATGCATGTTACAACGGCCTGATTTATTTAAAGTAGTAGTTTCTGAATCAGGAGTCCTTGATATCTTGAGATACCATTTTTACAATACCGGGTATGATAAGGTTAGCGAATTCGGGAATATAACTGACTCAATTGATTTTGAAAATCTATACAGGTATTCGCCGGTACATAATGTGAGGAAGGGTACAGAATACCCGGCTACATTGTTGGTTGCATCAGATTACGATGACAGGGTTTTACCATTTCATTCATTTAAATTTATTTCAGAATTGCAATCAAACGGAACAGGGAAAAATCCGTATGTCTTGTATTACCAGGAAAATGCCGGTCATTCAGGAAGCGCTCTTTTAAGTGAACGAATAGAAAAGAATGCTTATATCTATTCTTTCATTTTTAAAAACCTGGGGATTGAAAATAAAATCTATCTGAATCCCTATTGATATCAGCCATACCTACCAATTGTAATACTTGCTGTTCCACGTATTGCAGGAAAAGTTTTTGCTGAAGGAAATTCCAATCCACAACACAATCCCACTCGACATAATAAAGAAGTGTACTGCAAGCCAAAGCCGCAGGAATACCTCACTTTCAAAATTCAATACGTTCATCCACTGCACCGGAATTGATCCCGCGCCTGCAGCACAGAAAACCAACAGGGTGAGAAAGAAAATGATTGGATTTTGTACGGGATAAAAAAGAAATTTTTTGTACCAGGCAAGGTCCGTTCCCCATTTATGCAGCAGGAAAAATGAATCATCATTCAACTGAGCAAAGAGCAATGGATCCTTGTTGATGTTCTGCAATTCAAAGGCGTGGTCAGGAGCAATAATTTTGAAGTTTGAGATTTCCACTCCATACTTTTTCTCGAACTCCTTGATCTGCATCAGTGCTTCGTATGGAAAGGCAGCTTTGAAATGGGAAGACTTTAGAAAACGAAGCCTGTACCGGATGCACGTATTTTTAATTTCGCTCAATGAAAAAATACAATCCTTGTCCTGTTCAACAATGCGAAGCGACAAATCCATTTCATCACTGTCATCCTTCAAACGCTGCAGAATTTTTTCATCCTTCTTTTTTACGTCTTCAAACAATTCATGTACACGATTCATGAGTTGCTGCTGTTTCATGCGCTCATGGATGAGTTCCTGTTTGATATCTAAAGGAGAGAAGATCATTGTTACAAAGATAAGGAAGATAATTTCGAATTTTAAATATCGAAATAGGAAAAAATCTAAAATATCCAATTAAGAAGATTCAGAATTTGTAATTTTTTTGGTCCTGATAATTATCGGGATCGGAATTAAGCTTTCAGATTAAAGTTTCCGGGATTCCTTTTGCTACTTTTGCAGTTCAAAAAAAAATCCATGCCAGATTATAAATTCGGAACAAACGCCATCCATGCGGGACAGGAACCCGACCCGACTACGGGAGCTATTATGACTCCTATTTACCAGACTTCTACATACGTGCAGGCAAGTCCGGGGTCACACAAAGGATTTGCTTACGCCAGGGGTAAAAACCCAACGCGTGTCGCCCTTGAAAAATGTATTGCTTCACTGGAGCATGCAAAACATGGCCTGTGTTTCAGCAGCGGAATGGGAGCTACAGATGCGGTGATTAAATTATTGCGTCCCGGCGATGAAGTAATTGCTACCGATGATTTATATGGCGGTTCATACCGGATGTTCACCAAAGTATTTGCCCACTTCGGAATTGTATTTCATTTTGTAGATATGCATGACGATGCCGCGGTGAAGAAACACCTCTCTGCAAAAACAAAAATGCTATGGGTTGAAACGCCCACCAACCCGATGATGAAAATCATTGATATTGCAGCTTATGCAAAATTGGCTAAGGAAAAAAACCTGCTGCTGGTTGTAGATAACACATTTGCATCCCCCTACCTGCAAAATCCTTTGGACCTGGGTGCACACATCGTCATGCATTCTGCAACTAAATACCTCGGTGGGCACAGCGATGTGATCATGGGGTGCCTGTGTACGAATGATGACACGCTCAATGAACAACTGGCATTTATTGCCAATTCATGTGGGGCTGTGCCGGGACCGATGGACAGTTTTCTTGTTTTACGTGGATTGAAAACATTACACGTTCGCATGGAACGCCATTGCTCGAATGGGACTGCCATTGCTAATTTTCTAAAATCACATCCAAAAGTTGACAAGGTTTATTGGCCGGGATTCCCGGATCATCCTTATCATGCAGTTGCTAAAAAACAAATGAAAGATTTTGGCGGGATGATTTCTTTCACGATGAAAAATAATTCCATTGAAGAAACAAGGCGGGTGATGGAAGGAACACGGGTCTTTTCGCTGGCAGAATCACTGGGTGGAGTGGAGTCACTGATTAATCTCCCGGCCTTGATGACACATGCTTCAGTTCCCAAAGAAGAGCGCGAACGCATCGGAATAACTGATTCCCTGATCCGGCTGAGTGTTGGGATTGAGGATATTGACGATTTAATAGAAGATTTAAGGCAAGCCATTGGCTAATGTCAGCAGACTGTCATTCATTACTTTAACAGTTTCTTCTTCGAAATTTTGATATATTTGCTCTGGATAAATTCTATTTTTAATCATCAGAGTGGACCCAATGTTTTAATTATTCCGATTTAAAAAAATCATTAGGTTTGCTCTCCCAAAATTAAATTTTAATAAAAATGAAGAAAATTTACGCGATTGCGTTTGCTGGCTGTTTTACTTTTTTGAATTCTGCCATTGCGCAGGAGCATAAGCACTGCTTTACCACTGAAATGTATAACAAAAAGATGCTTGAGCATCCTGTCGAAATGAAACAATCGGAGGATCAACTGGAAGCATTTACCAGGAATTACGAGCAGACGCATGGTAATCAAAGGCTTACCAACACTGTCCTGATTATACCGGTGGTTTTTCATATCATTCATAATTACGGTCCGGAAAATATCGGTGATGCCCAGATCCGTGATGCAGTTGCAGTCATGAATCGCGATTACAGAAAGCTCAATGCAGATACCTCTGCCCTGATTCCTGCTTACCAGGGATTGGCTACCGATATCGAAGTGGAATTCCGACTGGCAAGTATTGACCCGGCCGGAAACTGTACCAATGGAATCGATCGCGTACAATCCTACAGGACGCATAACGCAGATGATTATTCGAAGCTCAATCCATGGCCTAATAATATGTACCTCAACATATGGACTGTTGCTGACTTCGGTCCGAACCATGAGGGAGCAGCTGCATACTCATACTATCCCAATAATGCAATTCCTGATGGAGAAGACGGTGTTATTTCTCTTTCAAGTTATGTTGGCAGCATGGGAACCAGTAACGTTAATAATTCGCGCACATTGACGCATGAAGTTGGACATTTCTTCAATCTTCAACATCCCTGGGGCAATACAAATCAACCTGGTGTCGCCTGTGGTGATGACGGAGTAAATGATACTCCTGTAACCAAAGGCTGGGATTTTTGTCCGGGCAGTAACTATGATATCTGTACCCCGGGTGTTGATGAGAACTTCCAGAATTACATGGACTACTCTTATTGTGATGTGATGTTTACAGCAGGGCAAAAAACACGTATGATTGCTGCTTTGAATTCAACTGTTCAGAACAGGAACAATTTATGGCTGAGCACCAACCTTATTGCTACCGGAACGAATGGCGCCTCTCTCCAGGCCTGCGCACCGATGGTGGATTTCGCTCCTGAAGCACTTCACATTTGCGCAGGTGATTCAATCCGTTTCCTATCCGGAACACATAATGCAGATACGCTTACTTATTCATGGAGTTTCCCTTCCGGTTCGCCGGCAACATCAACACTTGTAGCACCTTATGTGACATATTCTACACCCGGCGTATATTCTGCTACACTCACAGTTACAAGTCCCGGCGGATCTGATGCAATCACCAAATCGAATATACTCACAGTTCTTGGAGGAGCTACCCTCGCACCTATTTACAGTGATGATTTTGAAACTGTGGGTACATTCCCCGGTACTACAGGATATGTAGAAAATCCTGATGTGAGTACACTATATAAATGGAACCGTATCAGTGGAATTGTAGGTTCTTCAGGTGTCGCTGCGATCAAAATGCGGAATTCGGGAACCAACCATGTAGGCGAATTTGATTCATGGATTACTGATGCATTTGACCTGACGCAACATTCAGGTGTGATGCTTAAATACAAGCTGGCATATTCCAATTACAATACTCAAAAAATAGAAACGTTGCGGATTTATTATTCCACCAACTGTGGCAGAACCTGGAATTTACGTCTTGCGAAATCGGGAGCTTCACTTGCTACCACAACTGCTTTCAGCAATTTCACACCGTCGTCTGCAGCACAATGGAGACAGGAAACAGTTACTTTGGGCGCAGGAAACAACAAACCCAACGTACGTTTCAAATTTGAATTTGAAAGTGGCGGAACTGATGCCTCACCTTATGGGGATAACAACCTTTACATTGATGACATCCAGGTAGTCGGAACACCGCTGGGAATTGACGAAATCAACCGTGAGAACCTTTCACTTGCTGTTTCTCCAAATCCTACATCCGGCAATACCAACATTTCTTTCAGTACTCCGGATCTTTCAGATGTTGAAGTGCTTGTATTCGACCTCATGGGACAGGAAGTGATGACTGTTAACAGGAACGGTTTGCCTTCCGGCAGTTATGAGTTTTCAATCAATACCTCAACGCTTGCAAAAGGAGTTTACTTCATTCAGTTGAAAGCCGGCCAGGTAAGCGATTCCCAAAAATTAATTGTTCAGTAATAAAAAAATACATCCATCAAAAACCATCTCCTCAACAGGGATGGTTTTTTTTTACTACCTTGAAATGAGAAAATCAATCTGCTTTTTATTTATTCTTTTTTGCATTCAGGCTTCGGCACAGGAAGAAAAGCATTGCTATACAACTGAAGTTTATACACAACTTATACAACAGCACCCTGAGGTATTGCAAACGCAAAGCAACCTTGAGCTTTTTACCGAACAATATGTTGCACAGCATTCCGGTGAACGGAGCGGAACGGTGTTGATTATTCCGATTGTGTTCCACATCATACACAATTATGGATCGGAAAATATTCCTGATGCGCAAGTATATGACCAGGTGAGGATATTGAATGACGACTTTCGCAAATTGAGTTATGACACAGCTACCATTGTATCTGTGTTTAAGCCCATCGCAGCAGACTGTGAGATCGAATTCCGGCTTGCAACCCTTGATCCGAACGGCAATTGCACAACAGGTATTGACCGTATCGCCTCCCTGCTGACACACAACGCTGATGACAATTCAAAACTGAATCCGTGGCCATCCAATGAATACCTGAATCTGTGGGTAGTTGCAGACCTTGGTAATTCAGGTGCGGCGGCTTATGCTTACTATCCCGGAACAGCACCTGCAGGCGCTGATGGCGTCATTGCAATTCATGGATACATCGGCAGCATCGGAACTGGAGAGCTGGGCCGTTCACGAGTGCTTACGCATGAGATTGGTCATTGCCTGAACCTCGCACATGTATGGGGAAGCACAAATAATCCCGGAGTTGCCTGTGGAGATGATGGTGTGAATGATACGCCGATTACGAAAGGATGGACCGCATGTAACCTCAACGGATCAATCTGTAATCCTCCTGCATTGGAGAATGTGCAGAACTATATGGAATATTCATACTGCTGCAATATGTTTTCCGAAGGACAAAAGACACGCATGCGTGCTGCGCTCAACTCTGCAACAGGCGGCAGGAATAATTTGTGGCAGGCAGCAAACCTTGTGGCAACGGGTACTGATGGTTCGATTGCGGGATTGTGCGCACCGGTTTCTGATTTCAATGTGAATAATAATTTCCTGTGCGAGGGAGATTCATTGCAATACCGTGATCTATCCTTCCTTGGACAACCGGCTACATGGAGCTGGAGTTTTCCGGGCGGAATACCAGTTGCTTCTTCAGATTCAAGCCCGACAGTTATTTACAATACTGCAGGCATTTATGATGCGACATTAACCGTTACCAATGCAACCGGTAGTGATTCAAAAACAAGAACTTCGTATATTACTGTAGCCGGTGCGGCAGCGCTGGCAGTTCCATTCTTTGAGGGATTTGAAAACAGTTTTCCAACCTCCGATGGCGCTGTCATCAACAATGATAACGGCAATACCTGGCAACAGGTAAACACTGCTGCTGCAACGGGAACCCATTCGATTAAAATCAATAATTTCAGCAGCAATACAGAAGGAGAAACCGATGAGTATATCACGCCCTCTTATGATTTTACCGGACTTGAATCTTCAACGATCACTTTTAAAGTGGCCTATTCCCAACGCAGTGATACTTCCCGTCATGATGCTTTGAAAGTATATTATTCTCTGAACTGCGGGGAATCCTGGCAGTTACGTTACACAAAAATGGGTGCAGGACTTGCAACTGTTTCACCGCATTCAACTGCATTTACACCATCAGCGTCGAATGACTGGAGGCAGGAAATGCTGAGTGTAGCCATCCTTGCCGGCAAGCCGAATGTGCGTTTGAAATTCCAGGCAATTTCTGCGCGGGGGAACAATCTTTACATCGATGACATCAACTTCTTTGGAAGCCCGGTTGG
>JBDTTM010000146.1:0-9314 GCA_039930605.1 Bacteroidota bacterium | reverse complement strand
TTCGGCTCCTTTTTCGAACCAAAGGAATGGGGTGATTTTTTGAAATTTCATTTTGATTTATTTTATCCCTAAAGAATTCGGGAGTGATTAATTATTTTCAACATTTTTTTTGAAACTGTTTAATATCGCCTGCCATCCGCCCTGTTGAAGTTCAAGTGTATTTTCTTCTTCAGCTTCAAATGAAGATACGATTTTATAACCGTTGATTTGTTTTATGAAATCAACAGCGACTTTTCTGCCGTCTGCAATTTTGTATTCAATTTTTTTCTTTGGCTCTAAGGCTGTGTATTCACCTTCAAAGTCAAAGCCGAAACTGCCGTCTTTTGCTTCCATGCGGGATAAAAACTTGCCTCCTACCTTCAGGTCATTCGTTGCGTGGGTTGTGTGCCAATCATCGGAAGCATTGTTCCATTTGACAATGTGAGAAGGTTCTGTCCAATGTTCCCAGATTTTTTCAATCGGCGCGGTAACTTCTGCTTCAATTGTAATTATGACCGGCTTTTCTGCAAGCTGTTTTACGATCTCCAATGCTTTTGGAAATAATTTTTCGAAATATTCTGCAAACTCATTGGAAGAATCCAGAGAGACTTCCAGCGTTGTTGTTCCGTCTGATTCATTCAAAGTATAAATCTCTTTCGAACCTTTCCATTCGGCTGATTCTTTTGTATCGGGTTGCTCTTTGAAATCTTTGACTTCGCCAAGATGTTTGAAGGTCATGCGCTCAAACGGTTTTGACTCTTCAATTAAACTGAACAACCCATCACCTTTTGGTGTCAGGAATTGAATCTTACTGCCTTCCTTCCAGTCAGACACCGCATAGGAACCTTCCTGGAAAGAGCTAGTCCATTGTCGATAAGTTGTATCGCTCCACAAAACCTGCCATACTTTCTTCGCGCTGGCATTAATGGCGCTTGAGAATTTTACGTTTTTCATTTTATATAATTTTAAAGTAAGAGATTAATGTTTGATTGAACGACGCAAAGATCGGCTAGAAATCCAGACCCATGAATGTGCGAAAACGACATTTCAAGGGGTTGATTGCGACAAAGAGACCATGTACCTTTACATCGTCAAAATCAACCGTTAAAAGCAGTATTTAATAATGAAAAATGTATCTATCCTGGTTCCCGAAACAGCAGTCATAGAAGCAGTTGCAGATCCACACTATATGTTCAGAGCCGTTAACCAATTCCTGGAATCTAAAGGAAAGATTCCATTGTTTAATGTTCAACTTGTCGGACTAACCAAAGAAGTGAAACTCAACAATAGCCTGTTCACTGTTCATACAGATAAAGTGCTGAAAGATGTAAAGCAAACAGATTTGATTTTTATTCCTGCCATCAGTGGGGATGTCAAAAAGGCAATTGATCTGAATAAAAATTTTTATCCATGGATTGTTGAGCAGCATCAAAAGGGAGCTGAGGTGGCTTCATTATGCATCGGTGCATTTTTGCTCGCATCAACAGGCCTGTTATCAGGAAAGAAATGTTCAACCCATTGGAATTCTGCCAATGAATTCAGGCGCATGTTTCCGGATGTAGAACTGGTTGATGGAAGTATCATCACTGAAGAGCAGGGTCTTTATTCCAGTGGTGGAGCAAATTCATACTGGAGTCTTTTGTTGTACCTCGTTGAAAAATACACGGACCGCGATACTGCAATTCTTGCGTCAAAATTTTTTGCGGTTGATATTGACCGTGACAGCCAGGCAGCTTTTATGATGTTTGAAGGGCAGAAGAATCATGCGGACAAAGAAATTTTAAAGGCACAGGAATACATTGAAGAAAAATTTTCTGAGAAAATTACTGTAGATGAGCTGGCAAACATGCTCGCAATCGGAAGGAGAAGTTTCGAACGAAGATTTAAGAAAGCCACGAACAATACCACTATTGAATATATTCAGCGGGTAAAAATTGAAACTGCGAAAAGAAGTTTTGAATCGAGCCGCAAAAATATCAATGAAGTGATGTTTGACGTGGGGTATACCGATACCAAGGCATTCAGGACGGTCTTCAAAAAAATAACGGGGTTGACGCCTGTAGAGTATAGGAATAAATACAATAAAAGAGCCGGGGAGGAGACCAAGAAAGCGGAAGTAGGGAGGAGGTAGGAAACAGCAGGAGCAGCCGAAGAAAGCGGAAGAAAGCGGAAGAAAGAAGGAAGTAGTAAGCAGCCGGGGAACAGCCTAAGAATGCGGAAGGAGGTAGGAAACAGCAGGAGCAGCCGAAGTAATTGGATCAATTTGATCACATTAAAATTGCGGGTTTTTAGGATGGAAAATGAGAATCAATGAATAAAAAATATTGGCAATTTTAATAATCGTATATTACACGCATAAAATTTAAATAATGGCCAGAGGAAAGCAAACTTTTAACAAATCGGAAAGAGAAAAGAAAAAGCGGAACGCGCGCATGGATAAAGATGAAAAGCGTGAGGACCGCAAAGCAAATAACAACAAAGGCAAGTCATTCGAGGAGATGCTTGCATACGTGGACGAATACGGCCGCCTGAGTTCGACACCTCCAGACCCTACCAAACAACGTGTTTCAATCAATCTGGAAGACATCCAGGTGAGCATATCCCGTCAACCTGATGTTGCATTAGAAGATGGCCAGCGAACAGGCGTGGTTTCGTTTTTTAATGAATCAAAAGGATATGGCTTTATAAAAGACACTACTTCGCAGGAAAGTTTTTTCGTGCACATAAGTGAACTGGCCCAAATTCCAAGAGAGGGTGATAAAGTTACCTTCAGGGCTGAAGAAAGAGAACGTGGATTAACGGCGGTAGAAGTAAAAGCGCTCGTTTAATCTCAGAATTCGTTACAATACTTTAGCATTTGGATACCGGATCAGCCATATAGCAAGGGCTGACATGTCATGAATTGTTATTACAGTTCGGGAATCCAACTGCACCCTTATTTTCGCAGTAGTTGTTGCCTGTTTTAAAATTGGATTCGTAATTTTTTTTATTCGCCCCCGGTTTTGTTTCTTAACCATTAACGAAGGTAAGGTATTATGTTAGTGCAAAAACGAACATGTTCAACTATTAATAAGCATCTGTTAGTAATAAAATTGGATTACAAGTGCCTTCGAAGCTGATTTCCATTGTTGTTATTCAGCTCAAATTAGATGAATCCATGTTTCTTTTCGAAAAACGTATCAAAGGCTGCCCGTAATCCGTATCTTTGCGAAATAATTTTTAATTAATATTTTATGAAAAATGGTAAAGTAAAGTTCTTCAATGATGCCAAAGGTTTTGGTTTCATTAAAGACAATCAGTCAGGTGAAGAGATTTTCGTGCACTCCAGTGGATTGCAGGATACTATTCACGAAGGCGATGAAGTGGTGTTCTCAGTAGCACAAGGTAAAAAAGGAATTAATGCAGTGGAAGTCAAACTTGCATCGTAAATAATTTTTTAATCTTGAAGAGCCGTCTTGCGATAAGTGAGACGGCTTTTTCTTTGTGAGGTGAGGTGATTTTTAGAAGTTTTGAGTTTGACCTGTTAGAAAGGAAGAAAGGGAGAATGGAGTTAGGGTGAGAGGGAGAATAGGTCTCCGTTTTCAAGTGTGACTATTTTCATTTACGAGAGTTTGAAAAGTGAATAGCCAGTCCAGGTTGCAAGAACTCCAAATAGAACGCTCCCAATTATATATGTAGAGGCAACCATGAATTGACCATTGCGAAGCAATCCGAATGTTTCATACGAAAATGCAGAAAAAGTTGTGAATCCGCCGAGAATTCCGGTGGCTAAAAATAATCGCAATTCCGGACTGATACTGCTTCTTTCTCCGAATGCAAATACAATCCCGATCAGGAAACAACCAATGATATTCACAGAGAATGTAGCTAAGGGAAAAGCAGTAATTCCCCTGGATTGCACAAGTTGTGAAAGCAGGTAACGGCTGATGCCGCCGATAAAGCTTCCTGATCCGATTGCTAAAATGGTTTTCATTATTTTTAATAATTCTCAGCCTTTCATTTTATTCCTCCTACTGACGCTGTTTGGAATTATTAGCTTAGATTTTTTCGGCAATATAATTATTGTTTTAATACCCGACTGGTGGCTTCGCTAACCTGTGAGCTGCTCACCTCAATTCTTAAATTTCAACCAGCTTACTTGCATAAGGTAATAAGGTTGGGGTAATTTTCGATTGTTAATTCTACTACTATGGTTTAAGAGTGCAGCATGCAAAATAATTCCGTTTTGTTTTAGAATGGAATTGAATTCATGTTAAATTTATTCGAACTTAGTATAAAAATACTGAATACAATAAATCTGCCTTTTAGCTACTTATGTATAAGGTAATAAGGTTGGGTTTCTTTTGCGGTTGTTAATTTTTCTACTAAGGTTTAATAAGGTGAGAGGAAAATAATTCCGCTAAGTATTAAGATGGAATTTAATTCATACTGAATTTGCTCCAACCTTAGTACAAAATACTTTGAACAGTTCATGGATAATGAAATTCCACTTTTGCAAGGCTACTGAGGACACGGTTCGACAACAAGCTTCGTAAACCCGGTGCTCCCATCAGTGTTTTTGTTGTATTTGTGCAGTTGATGAAGTTAATTTGTATTGCAGAATCGCAAGCAATATTTTATTCAAGTAATTAACATGGAATCACAATATCATTACGAAACAGTTTCAGAAGCAATCAATGAGTTAAGGAAGCGCGGCTATACGCTCGATTTTAACCTGGAGGAGAATTGCATTACATGTCACCCGGAAAAATTTATTGCTTATGAATTTGAAATTATGGAAGTGTATCGCTATGAAGGAGAAAGCGATCCTGCCGATGAAGCGACTGTATATGGTATTGAATCCAAAAATGGCAAGAAGGGGATTTTGGTGAATGGATATGGAACAGCTACAGATGAGAATGCAAATTCGATATTGGCGAAGTTGAAGCTCCATCGTGAGTCATAAAAAAATTGATGTCATTTATCTACATTCCATTCCTTTTAGCCCGAAGGATAGGTTTGCAGTTTTAAATCTTTACTAACGAGGTATCATCTGTGATTGCACTATCGATTCCACATTTCAAATAAAGAATATATTAGCAGCCAACTAACCAATCAATACTACAACCATGGAAAACGCTGAACCAACCCCTGTCTCATCGAACAATTACAGACTCACCTACCACGGTAGTGGGGGTGATTATTTCGGTATTATCATTATCAATTGGCTGCTTACTGCGATCACACTTGGGTTATATTATCCCTGGGCCAAAGCAAGGAAACTACAATATCTTTATGGTGTAACCGACCTGAATGAATCAAGATTTTCATTTCACGGAACCGGCGCAGAGATGTTCAAAGGTTTTATCAAAGCCGTCCTGATATTTGTAATCCTTTTTGTAATTCTTTTCTTTTTCATCTGGATGCAAATGCCAATTATTGGATTAATTGTTTTTTATTGCGGACTCTTTAGCCTTTTTCCACTGGCAATTCACGGGTCCTACAAATACAGAATGTCAAGGTCTTCGTGGCGCGGAATCCGGTTCGGCTATCGTGGAGACAGGGCTGATTTTTTCAAGTTATTTTTTAAATGGATTTTCTTTACAATCATTACCCTTGGAATTTATGGTGCATGGATGTCAATAAATATCAGGAACTATGTGCTCAGCAGGGTTCGTTTTGGAAACCTGGAGTTTCGATACAAAGGGAATGGTGGAGATTATTTTATATTGATTCTGAAGGGATATTTTCTTACCATTATAACACTTGGGATTTACAGTTTCTTGTGGTACAAATCACTCTTTGATTACTATGTAAACAACCTCAGCCTTTATGACAATGAACGCAAGGTTCAATTCCGCTCAACAGCTACGGGTGGACAAATCTTCGGTTTGTTGATCGCAAATATTTTCATTCTTATTTTTACGCTGGGACTCGGATATGCCTGGGTTGTAACACGGACACTTAATTATATTATTTCGCACATTCAATTGAATGGAGATATAGATCTTGACCAGATTGTGCAGACCGAAGGTAACTATACTGATGCTACCGGAGAAGACGTTGGCGACATGCTTGATTTTGGATTTGTAATCTAATGAGTTATTTTAATGCAGGCTATTATGATGGAGAATCTTCAAGGAAATACAGTGCACGCATTTTTATTGATAACATAAATAATGGTATCAATATAGAACCTGAAGGTGCAAGAAATGAAATTTGGTTGCTTCATGAAATTACAGTGGACCATGCCGGTAATTATACAGAGATAAAGCACAGGTTACAGCCCGGCAAGTCTATTCAAGTGGAAGATCTGGAATTCGGCATCCAGTTGCGAAAGGTGCTCAATGCAAAGAATTATTCCGGATGGTACCATAAGTTGATTTATGCCGGAACGGTTGTACATGTTTTTCTTGCTGTTTCAATCCTTGGGTTGATAGCTGCAACTTATTGGTGGGTATTACCTGAAGTGGCAGAAAAGGCAACAGTTCTTCTTCCTGAATCATATGACAAGAATATTGGGAATAACATGTATGAGAATGTAGTTCGGTACGAAAAGGTAAATGAGCCCAAGACACAATTGATTAGCCAGTTTGCAGACCAAATTAATTTCAACGGACAGCAGAATCTTCGCTTCACAGTAGTTGACTCTAAAGAAGTGAACGCCTTTGCCCTTCCTGATGGTAATATCATTGTTTACTCAGGAATTTTAAAAAGCATGGATAATTATTCTGAACTGGTTGCTTTGATGAGTCATGAAAGCGCCCATGTAAGTAACCGCCATTCGATTAAACTGCTTTGCAGGAATCTTTCAGGATACTTGTTCCTATCGGTTGTTATGAGTGACGTGAATGGTATTATGGCAGTAATTGCCGACAATGCGAATACACTACGATCCCTTTCATATTCCCGCTCATTCGAGGAAGAAGCCGATAGGCAGGGTGTAGAAGTGATGATTAAAAATAAAGTTGATCCTCATGGTATGATTTCATTATTTGAAAAGCTAAAAGAAAATCACAAGGAAAGTCTCCCTGGTTTTATCAGCACACATCCCCTTACTGATGAAAGGATAAATTACATTAATAAAGAAATTTCCTCGAAGTCATTTTCTGTGTTTAAAAATGAGAAATTAGAAGAAATATTTAATCTTATTAATTAGACACCGGAATATATTCCGGTATTTGAAATATTTAATAGTCTAAGCCATGACTAAAGCAAAACTCAAAACCGAAAAATAAACTGCA
Organism: Bacteroidota bacterium; assembly: GCA_039930605.1. Lineage (GTDB taxonomy): Bacteria > Bacteroidota > Bacteroidia > AKYH767-A > 2013-40CM-41-45 > JAPLDB01. Next base: position 2,112 of record JBDTTM010000146.1, on the reverse strand, counting down.
AGTGTCAAAGATTTTCTCAACTCAATTAAAGTTGAGCAGCAAAGAAAAGACAGCATTGACATCGTTGAAATGATGAAGAAGTCTGTTGGGGAAGAACCAAAGATGTGGGGCACTGCTATTGTTGGCTTCGGAGATGTTGTTTTAAAATATGATAGTGGTCGTGAGCTGGACTGGTTCAAGATCGGGTTCTCACCGAGAAAGCAAAATATGACGTTATATGGACTGGGGGTTTCGGGAGATCAACAGGACTTATTGAAAAAACCAGGGAAACATACCATGGGATAAGGTTGCTTATACATCAATAAACTTGAAGATGTAGATACTATTGTGTTGCAGAAAATAATGACGCAGGCAGGCAAGAAGAAAAAGTAAATCAAAAAATGAAATGGATCATTTGATTAACCGTAATCACAGATTGATTGTTTGTTAAATCACAAGTTTCCATGGTGATCCACACGCTTACTTTTCTCAACGATTTCATGGTGTGACCTTAATTCTGCCGCACTTACTTTTCTGCGTAATCTTTTTTCGCGGTATTTGAAAAATATATAAAGAGCAGGATAGATGAACAGGAATATCAACCCCGTGGAAAAAACATTTTCATCAGGAACGAAAACCAACAGGAGTAAGCACGCAACGCCGAATGACATGATGAGAATGTTCTTAAAGACCTGTGTGCGCAAGTGAAACTGTTCAATATGATTGAGTCCGAGGGTTTCTTTTTTCCTTGAAACGTGTAAATAGAGAAACATATAAGTGAGGTAAACAGCAATAAGTCCTCCACTGTAAATGGCCATGAGTTGACGCAATTCCAGAAAGGTTGCAATGCGTTCAATTTTTTCTCCATGCTCCATCACATGATTCCCGGCAGTCAACAGTGTAAAGAGAAACTTCAAAGGGTAAACGTAGAAAAGTACTGTGAATAACAGTGCAGCATTCAATGCCAGAGTGGTGCGGTCGCGTAATCCGAAATGGCGAAAAAATAAATATTGTTGATGCCAGATGAGAAACAGGAACATAAAGCAAATGGCGAATCCGACCATTCCATACATTGATTGTATCAGTTCATGAAAGGTAACCGGGACTTCAAGAGAAACAACGACAAGTGTAATGGCGAACGCAAAAACGGCATCACTCAATGCTTCGATACGCAGGATTTCATGATTTCTCCATTTGAAATAGGAGATTCTTCCGGTCAAGGGTTTTAGTATTTTGTCTCTGATCATCTTCCTGACATTGTATTTTTGATTCAGCAAATAAAGAAAAAAAATATTGAAATAATTTTCCGGGATAAACCGTCTGCAAAGATCAAAACCAAAGTGAATTGATTGCTGTAGCGGCATGAAATTTATTCTCCTTCGCCGAATACGTCGCATCTTACTGCGGGGTTGATCATTTCATATCCTATGTCAATTCTTGCTGCCCATGAATAAGTGTAATTTTGCATTCAAATAATAATTATGGAAATAGGTGTAGACAGTTTTGCCGCCATGATGAGCGGAAACAGTAAAAAGGCAGTCAATGATGCTGATGCTTTGTCGCAATTACTTGAAAGGATAGCACACGCCGACAAGGCAGGACTTGATATATTTGGAATTGGTGAGCATCACCGGAAAGGGTTCCTTGATTCAGCGCCTACTTTGATTCTTGCCGCTGCTGCTGCGCGCACGAAGAATATCAGGCTTACCAGTGCTGTGACGGTGCTGAGTGCTGCGGATCCTGTAAGGGTCTTTCAGAATTTTGCTACGCTTGATTTGATTTCGAATGGTCGTGCCGAAATGGTTGTGGGACGTGGATCGTTCATCGAAGCATTCCCCTTGTTCGGATATAACCTCGAGGATTATGATGCACTCTTTGCAGAGAAGCTGGAACTGCTGATGCAAATCCGGGACAATGAATTTGTGACATGGTCAGGTAGATTCCGGCCTGCATTAAATGGACAGGCAGTTTATCCAAGACCTATGCAATCTTCCATTCCGATGTGGCTCGGCGTTGGAGGAACTCCGGAATCTTTTATCCGTGCGGGTACATTGGGCTTGCCTCTCATGGTTGCTATTATTGGCGGGGAGACGCATCATTTTGCTCCGCTGGTAGAGCTTTATCGTGAAGCGG
>JBDTTM010000145.1:0-9332 GCA_039930605.1 Bacteroidota bacterium | reverse complement strand
GATGATTTCAGTTTTCAGCCTGGCAATAATTTCTTCCATACAATTAATTCTTTTCTATTTGAGTGTAAATTTCGTTTAATCTTTCTTTCCACAAGGGTTTTTTTCAATTTATTTTAAGAGTTGCAGCAAATTTTACCTCTTTTCAACAGCAAAATAAGCCGAAGACTCCCTGCTTTTATTTCCAAGAAGCAAAAGGGTGTTTACATGATATGACAGGGCTTAAGGTTTATATTCACTCATTAATTTATACCACTCACCTACTTCCGGCTAACATTGCCCAAAATTATGTACGAATTGAATTATAGTATACTCAATGCAGTTAGATTTGAGCCATCAAAACCATCACAACTACAAAATGAAAATGATTGCTTCCCGCTTGTTCCTTCGACAGTTTTTTTTTCTACCTTTTATTTTTCTATCACAGTATTCATCAGCACAATCACTACTGACTGGAATGCCTACTCCCGATGGTTCTGTTTATTCCTTCGAAAGGGATGGCAATACCATTTACATCGGCGGCTTCTTTCAAAATGTAAATTCCATTCCGCATGGTTCGCTGGCGCGGTTTGATGCAATAACGGGCACTCTTGATGCATGGAATCCAAGTGTAGATGCCAATGGAGTAACCTGTCTGGCAAACGCCGGGTCCAAATTAATTGCAGGCGGATCGTTTACTGCAATAAACGGTCAAACACGCTATGGCATTTGTATGTTCGATCTCGTTACCGGAAACCTGGATAGCTGGAGCGATACTGCTAACTACGCATCCTGGAGAATGGGTATAGGCACGTACAACAATTATTTTTATTACGCCCACCTTGGCCAATCCTGGGATTGCAGAATTGTTTGCGTGGATGCCAACACAGGCTCATTTGTACCATGGCAATCCGATTCATTGATCTATGGCAACGTGAACGCCATATATGCTTCCGGAAGTTATGTGTATGTCGGTGGACAGTTTACTTTGAACGGTGTAAGTTCTATGTTTGATAACCTTTGCAGGTTTGACCAGTCAACTGGCGCATTGGATTTATCGTGGCATCCAAATCCTGTTGTAAACAATTTCGGAGTTACAGCTATTGTTAAAACCAATAATGAAATATTTGTAGGCGGAGATTTTAATACCATTGCCGGTCAGTCCAGAAAAGGCGTGGCAGGCTTTGATGCAGCCGGTAACCTGACCAGCTTCAACCAGACCAGTAGCAGCTATGAAGTTCTTTCGCTTTATGGTGATGGTGATTTCATCTGGGTGGGTGGAAACTCGTGGCAGTTAGGCGGTGCATCACGGTACAGGCTTGCACAAATCAGGATCAGCAATGCCCAGGCCACATGCTGGGATGCATCTGCGACAACTAATACATGGAGCACTGCGCAGGCAATACTTGTAAAAGGCGATACAGTTTATGCCGGGCCATTCGGCTCTCCGAGTCTGAGCGTGTTTGGTGGAAACCCATTGCCATTGCAGGGTGATACAATTAGCGGACCTGATGCTGTTATACCATTCCAGTCTGCAATGTATAGTGTACCCAATGTTGCGGGTAACATTTATTCATGGAATGTAACAGGTGGATCAGGAACTTCAACTACAAACAGTATCAATGTCACTTGGGGAGCCGGTCCGACGGGAACAGTGTCTGTCACAGTAAATAATCCGTCGGCGGGCAATTGTTCTGCTGATACTTCGCTGCAGGTTTCCATTTCGACCGGAACACTTGTTAATCCTATTGATGAAAACGATGAAATTTTTTCTGTTTATCCGAATCCTTCTGAAGGAATGTTTACGGTGAAAGTTGATGGAAAGAATATTCATGAGTTGCAGGTATTTGATTTGTTTGGAAGAGAAATAATTCGAAAGAAAACAGTCAATAATCCATGCACCCTTCAACTTAGAGATTTACCGGCCGGGGTATATCAGTTAAGGGTTGTGACAGAAGATGGTTTGTTCTCGAAAAAACTGGTAAAGACAGATTACTTATTTTAAGTAACACACCCCACTTCAGAGTTAGAGTCATTTTAAAAAGCTTTACTGATGCAATATGATTGGCAGTCTTTGCGTGCCTGCGTGAAAAATATTGAAAATAAAATTGCAGATAAGTGACGCACCCCTTTCGCACAAGCGAATCTGCCTAAGGCACGACTCTCTCTTGCGAACGGGATTACGCGCAGAGGGGGCAATAAGTCACACACACCCTTCCCCCTCTCTCTTGCGCACAGTGCTAACGTGCAGAGGGGGGCAAACAGCCTTTCAGAATTTGTGTCATTTTATAAAGCTTTTCTATTATTTATGCTTTGCGCCTTTGCGTGAGATCTGGTGCAAATAAAATTGCAGATAAGTAACCCCACCCTTTCGCACAAGCGAATCTGCCTAAGGCACGACTCTCTCTTGCGAACGGGATTACGCGCAGAGGGGATCAAACAGTCATTTACTCTTTGAGTGAAAAAAAAATTTAGAAAATTCACTTATGCGAATAGATCTTATCCAGGTTTGCACCTGATAGTTCCTTCAAACTTTCGTTTCCCGATGCTTCCACCAGGAACATGGCAGCCTCCCAATTATTGCCGTTGATTTCAATCCAACCAGTAATAACACATTTGGCTTTGCCCGAAGAAAGCAGGTTGGCAGAATATTCTGTCAAAAGATCACCATCAAATTTTTCAGTGATAAAAAAAGCATTCTCTCCCAGGAATTGATGCCGGATGCAGATTTCTCCGATCATGATATTTGGCAGCGTGTAAACAAACACCGCAGGACTTGGAAAGTAATTTGATTTGTCTGCGACAGAATGATAGTACGTTTTGTCCGTATCCAAAGATGAACCTGCATTGGAAAGTACCAGCGCAATTTCATCCTTCTCATAGTGGAGCGTCCGATCCTTCAACAATAATTCCGAAGCAACAAATGCCAGTTTACAGAGGTTATCCATTTTGTAGAACTTCGGATACTCGCATTTCAATTCCTTATATAACTCTTTGATGAAGGCGAGTTCATCACCATCCTTTCTCTCAAAGCAAGTTGATCCATTCTGAATTGCGACTTTGTTACGCAATACAACACTGGAAGTGATATGGTATTTTTCAGTGCTCATTTTTTCTGAGAATCATGGCAGCATTGCAGCCGCCGAATCCTGATGCTACCTTTAATGATGTATTTATTTCTTTTCGTATGTTTCCTGAAATAACATTCACGGGTTTTGAAACACCGGATTCAGAATAACCCAAGGATTTCACGAGCAAATTATTTTTCATAGACATGGAAGTCAGCACCGTTTCGAGTACACCGGCAGCACCAAGTGTGTGTCCATAATATCCTTTAAAACTATTGACAGGAGCGCATTCCAGATTTGTCCTGGAAAAAGCAATCGCTTCCATCTCATCATTATATGGTGTCGCTGTTCCATGTGCAGAAATAAAATCTATTTCTTCTGCTGAAATTTTATGTTTTGAGAAAACGTGTTCAATTGCTTTTACAAGACCTTCTCCAGTTCTTGAAGGACCGGAAATGTGATTGGCATCGTTGCTTGTAGTGCCTCCAATAATTTCAATTGACGGATTCTCATTTTTATTTTTCTCTGAAGAAAGTACTATAGTTGCACATGCCTCACCGAGAGAGATTCCGGTTCTGTTTTTGTCAAATGGCTTACAAGGCTTACTACTGATGGCGAGGAAAGATTGAAATCCACTTACGACAAACTCAGTTAAGGCATCCATTCCGCAAACGACAGCGTTTTTAAACTTACCTTGTTGAATCAGTTCAGCAGCATAAATAATTGCCACAACCCCTGAGATACAAGCATTCGAGATCACAACTGGTTTGTTTCTATTACCGAAATGATCAGTCACCACCTGTGCAGTTCTCCACAGTTGAATACGCAACAGATCAAATTCATCTTTAAATTTTGAATTGAGTAGTTCAATATTTCCCTTCGTGGAAGAAAAAACAAAAAGAGTATCGTTCCCTTTTACATCAATTCCTGAAAGATGCACTGCGTCATTGACCGATAGCAGCATCATTTTTTCAAGCCGCGTGAATTTATCCTTGACATTCAATTGCTGAAAACTATGTTCAAGAATGTCATCTTCAATACGTGCTCCACTGAATGGAAGTGGAATAAACGAAGTATCGTGAATTGTTTTCAGACCGGATTTATTCAACGAAACGTTATTGAAATTTTCCTCCGCAGTAAATCCAAGCGGGCTCACGATATTTTCGCCGATTATGTATGCGCTGTTAATCAAACAGGTGAATTGATTTATGATTGTATAAAATATATCACGCAAAGGCGCAAATCCCGACAGCTATCGGGACGCAAAGATAAAATCGAATCATTAAACTTTTTGTTGGCGAGCTTTGCGCAAGTGTGTGAAAACGGCTGTTTATCACACAGCATACTTCTTTTTCCACTCCTGGTAAAACTCGGGGTTGGTAAGGATTAGCTCACCTTTCAAATCAAGAAAAACCTGGATGGAATTGGCGGTGGCAATAATCTCACCGGGCTTTTTTGCATTCATGACTTTGTAGGAGAAAATAATTTTTGCTGCATCGTCATGTACGTATTTGGTTTCGATGATAACACTTTCTCCATATCGCAAGGCCTTTTTATAATTGATATCAATCTCTACAAGTGGGGCCGCAAATCCTTGTTTGTAAATATCCATATATCCAATGCCGTATTTGGCACCAAAAGCTTCACGGCCGTCTTCCAGGTATTTGAGGTAATTGCCATGCCATACAATTCCCATCGGATCAGTCTCAGAAAAGCGAATATTCACTTCAACCGTTTCTGTAAGGGGGGTAATATTTAGTTTTTCTTTCAACTCAGAGGAGGTTATCAGTGCGTGAAAGTAGCAAAAGATGGGAATAAGCAATTCTGCAACTTTCGCTCCTCCACTTTCTTTACTTTCCTTATTATTGCACCCCGCCTGAAAAATTTCAGCGGGACAAGCCCGAAATTTAAAAAGAAGCAATAAATCATGCAAAAGATAAAAGTAGCCAACCCTGTAGTTGAACTCGATGGAGATGAAATGACACGCGTCATCTGGAAATACATTAAGGATAAACTGATTACGCCTTACCTCGAACTTGAAATCAAGTATTTTGATTTAGGGATGGAGCACCGTGACAAAACGGATGACAAAGTTACTGTTGAAGCAGCAGAAGCAATTAAGAAATACAATGTCGGAATCAAGTGTGCAACCATCACACCTGATGAAGTTCGCGTAAAAGAATTTTCACTGAAGCAAATGTGGAAGTCGCCCAACGGCACAATCCGGAATATCCTGGATGGCACCGTTTTCCGCGAGCCCATCGTCTGCAAGAACATTCCGCGGCTTGTTCCAAACTGGACTGCCCCGATTTGTATTGGCCGTCATGCATTCGGAGATCAATACCGTGCAACGGATTTTTTAACAAAGGGAAAAGGCAAACTACAAATCACTTTTACTCCTGAAGATGGCTCAGCACCGCAACAATTTGAAGTATATAATTTCAAAGGTGATGGTGTCGCATTGGCGATGTACAACACAGACGAAAGCATAGCAGGTTTTGCACGCGCATGCTTCAACCAGGCTATAAGCAAGCAATGGCCGCTGTATCTCAGTACGAAGAATACCATTCTGAAAAAATATGACGGAAGATTTAAAGATATCTTCGAGAACATCTACCAGGAAGAATTCAAAGCGAAGATGGATGCCATTAAAATCACTTATGAGCACCGTCTCATTGACGACATGGTAGCAAGTGCATTGAAGTGGCATGGGAATTTTGTGTGGGCCTGCAAAAATTATGACGGAGACGTACAAAGCGATACAGTTGCACAAGGTTTCGGCTCATTGGGATTAATGACTTCTACATTGGTTACGCCTGATGGAAAAACGATGGAAGCAGAAGCAGCACATGGAACGGTTACACGTCACTTCCGTGAACACCAGAAAGGTAAGCCTACGAGTACGAATCCCATCGCCAGCATTTTCGCATGGACGAGGGGATTGGAATTTCGCGGCAAACTTGACAACAATCAGGAACTGATTCACTTTTGCAAAACCCTTGAGAAGGTCTGTGTTGATACCGTTGAAAGCGGAAAGATGACGAAGGATTTGGCGGTTTGCATTTATGGGAATGATACAAAGCCGGAGCACTATTTGAATACGGAAGACTTTTTGAGCGCGCTGGATACAAATTTAAGAATCGCACTATCCTGATACACCATAAATTGCCACAAAGACATCAGGACACTAAGAAGGATTCATAAAAACTTTGTGACTTGCTGACTTCTGGCAAAGAAAAACCCTACTGGTACGTTTATTTCACTAAATTAACTCATGAAGAAACAAACGTTCGGAATTCTCACATTCATACTGTTTTCAAATTTTCTGTTTGCCCAAACGGTTCCTTCTTTCACAGGTGAAACGCTGGAGAATAAATCGGTCACTGTACCCGATGATACAAAAGGGAAATATACTTTGCTCTGTTTTGCTGCAAGCATGAAAGCCCAGGAAGCGCTGGAGGGCTGGCTGGATCCTGTGTACAATAAGTTTATCGCAAAGACCGGATTGATGGATGAATTCTACGACCTGCATGTATTTTTTATTCCTGTTTTCAAAGGATCAAATGCTTCGATGCAGGGAACAGTCAAAAAGAAATTCAATGAAACGGCACAGGCAGACATCAAGGGTCATGTGTTATTCTGTAACAGCGACCTTGCTGAGGTTTCAACGGCACTTCATCTTGACAACGATGCAACGCCATACTTTTTTCTTTTGGATACTGCAGGGAATGTAATTTACAAAACTTCAGGGGCGTATTCCGAAAAGAAGTTTGATGACCTGGATGACAAAATCCAGTGAGGGAAATTTTAGTTACTAGCCGGCGGTTCGAATAGCGAAACACTCCGATCCCGATAGCTATCGGGATGCGAATTTCGGAAGGCGATTCCGTTTAGGATATTTGATGGGGTAAGAAAATCTTTTCTATTTTGCAGCGTCATGTCCGATGTTCTACGCACCTATCTCGCTGAAAAAAATGTTTTTCTGACTGAAGCGCAATTCACCAGATGGACTTCTGCCTTCGTTTCCAAAAAAGTAAAGAAGCATGAACTGCTGTTGAAGGAAGGCGATGTTGCAAGGAATACATCATTCACTAAACATGGTTGTCTGCGGATGTACACAATCGACAACAAAGGCAAGGAACACATCATGCAGTTTGCGCCGGAAAACTGGTGGCTGGGCGACATTGAAAGCAGCAGCAAACACATACCCTCTGTTTATTTTATAGATGCATTGGAAGATAGCGATCTGTTAATCATGGATGTGAAGGATTGGGAAAAGTCTATAAATGAAATTCCTCCGCTGGCAGTTCTTTTTCAGCGCCTGATGCAAAACCGGCAGACCGCTACACAAAAACGGATTATTTTTTCGATGAGTGCATCTGCAGAAGAACGCTACCTGGATTTTATGAAGACCTATCCTTCCCTTGCGCAGCGGATTCCGCAGCATATGATTGCTTCATACCTTGGGATTACGCCTGAATCGCTGAGCAGGATTAGGAAGCAGGTGGTGAAAAGTAGCAAATAAAAACAATTAATTACTCTCCAGCACCTTCAGCAACTCATCCAGCTTAGGAGTCAAAATAATCTCCGTTCTCCTGTTTTTCTTTTTTGCTTCTGCTGTGGACGCAGGATCAAGGGGAAAGAATGGTCCGCGGCCGGATGCAGAAATACGGATCGGATCAATGCCGGAATTTTTGGTGATAATTTTTACAACAGATGTTGCTCTCAAAACGCTGAGGTCCCAGTTGTCCTTGGCGCCACTTGCAAGTGTTCCCTGGATCGGCACATTGTCGGTATGACCTTCCACCATGATGTTGATGTCTTTTCGGGCTTCGAGAACGACAGCCAGTTTTTTCAATGCTTCCTCTCCCCGCTTATCAACTACAGTGCTTCCGCTGGCAAACAACAGCTGCTCTTCCATGCTCACATAAACTTTCCCGTTTTTCTGTTCCACGCTCAGTCCGTTGTTTACAAATCCAACGAGTGCATTATTCACTGCATCTTTTAATGCTTTCACGGCAGAATCTTTTTGACTTAATACACCTTGCAATTCAGCAACTTTCGCTTCGCGGTCTTTCAGGTTGCCTTTGAGTTCTGTCAGTTTTGCTTCGCGGTCTGCCAGGTCTGCCTGCTGCTTTTTCAGTGCATCTTCCTTCTGCTGAAGATCTGTGCGAGTCTCGTTCAGTTGCGCGATGAGTTTCTTTGTTTCATCGTTGCTTCCTGCAAGTAATTTTTCTTTGTTCGACAATAACTGGTCGTAAGATTTTGTAAGTTCATTATAAAGACTGGTCAGTCTCCGGTAATCTTCTCCCCGTTTCAAAGAATCTTTCACCAGGTCATTCATATCAGCGGAAAGCTTTTCCATTTTGGAATTGAGTTCGGTGATTTTGGTATTCTGGTCCTGGTTTTCAGAGGTAAGTCTCTTATTTTCATCCGAACACTTTTGCTCTTTTGCCTTCAATTCGTCAAATTGCCTTGAGGGTACGCAGGAGGATATTCCGGCAACAATTGCAAGGAAAACAGGGAATACGATCAACTTCTTATTCATTGGTATAGGTTTTTATAGTGAATTTGTAATATGAAATTCAAAAGTAAAGTTCCAGACCCCATAAGTAATGCAAGGAGGGGCGATGTTTTCAACAAACGGAGAAAGAAACATTTTTACCTTAATCTCGTTTTTATGTAGAAGGAAAGCTAACCACACAAATAATCTCTCGCAAATCCTGCAAAGGTGCCAGGATATGCAGAGATAAACCACTATCATTTTATCAGAAAGATGTATTCACTAAATAAAAACTGGATCACTGAAAAGCATATCGACTTCGAATACAAGAAGTATGTGTTGCTTGCCTATTTGCAGCATGTAAGTGAAAGCTTCACTGAGAACAAACTGTATCCATTCCTTGCCGACCTTGTGGAACATTACCGCAATTTGAAATTTCTGAAGGATAGCAAAAAAAACCTCTTCGAAAAATTTCCCGGAAGAATTTCCAAAACTGATTTCGAACAGTTCCAGCTTATCTATGAAAAGATTGTGGAAGATGACAACATTATGCGCGAGATTGAAAACATCATTGACTTCAGTATGCCACACATGGAAAATTACCTTCGTGATGGAAAAAAGATCTATGATTTTGTAGAAGAGCACGTAAAAATATTTCCGATCGGAGTTGTGCCACTGAGCAATGAAAGTGGATACCTCTTTTTGAAGATGCAGTCAGACCTGGAAACTAAAGTGTACGAATACCAGGTTTCTATTTTTGAAAATCCTGATGAAAAATTCCGCGG
>JBDTTM010000144.1:0-9376 GCA_039930605.1 Bacteroidota bacterium | reverse complement strand
TTATCGGTAATGTTGTTTACAGCATGTCACGATTACCAGGCAGACATAGACCAGCTTCAAAGTCAGAAACAGGAACTTGTGTCATCTGCCAATTTTAAAGATTCTACAATTGCTTCCTTTATCAATGAAGTGAATGAAATTGAATCCAATCTCGCAACTATTGAGTTGAAGCAAAATAAAGTTGCCATGGCTACTGCTGATGGTGAATTAAAAGCCAAACAGATTGACCGCATTAAAGAAAACATTACTGCGATCAATGACCTGATGAAGGAAAACAAAGAAAAATTGTTGGCTTTGAATAAAAAAATGAAAGCATCAGGACTTAAACTGGGAAACCTTGAAAAGATGGTAGCCAGCCTGAATGAGCAAATCGCAGATAAAGATAAGGAGCTTGCTTCGTTGAATGAGCGCGTGGTTACGTTGAATGTAACTGTTGCACAATTGACGGATACTGTTACAAATCTGACTGCTGATAATACTTCAAAAAAGCAAACCATTGATGACCAGACTACCAAACTCCATACAGCATACTATACAACAGGTACTGCAAAGGAGTTGCTTCAAAAACAGGTATTGGTTAAAGAAGGTGGCTTCCTTGGACTGGGCAAATCAAAAGTGCTGAAGAGTAATTACAACAACACAGCAATGACAGAAATTGATGTGACTAAAATATCCACCATTGCCATTGATGCGAAAGATGCACAGGTAATTACCAATCATCCAACTGATTCTTATACGATTCAACATGAAGGTAATCACAAAATATCCTCACTTGTAATAACAGACCCTGAAAAGTTCTGGAAATCATCCAAAGTTTTAGTAGTGGTTCTAGATAAATAAAGTTGACAGGTCGTCCCACCTTGTCCAATCTAAACGCTCAATTCGGTTAAGTCAGAACCATGTTGAGGATGTGTTTCAGAACAAGTTTCCCCCTGCAGTTTTGCGGGGGGAAACCTTTTTTGAGGAGACGTACTCTTAGAATTGAGCAGCACGAAATAAAAGTACTGTGGAATTAAACGTGCCATTGCGGCATCCTTGAATAGATTAAATTAAATACAGTTGTCATAACTTAGTCTCAAACTTGAATTATTTTTCTCCGTACTTTGTGCAGATATTATTGAGATGAGCACACCTTATTCATCCATTGTTTTAATTATTGATGACGAGCCGGATATTTGTTTTTTGCTGAGCAATCTTTTAAAGCAGAAAACATTCGAAACGTTGATCGCATCCACCCTCGCCGAAGGAATCAAAATGCTAAAACAATTTTCTCCGGGTCTCTTGTTTCTTGACATCCATCTTCCTGATGGTTCAGGATTGGATGCTTTGCCGGCAATCAAAAGGGATTTTCCGGACATTAAAATTATTATGATGAGTGCCTATGACGGCGTAAAGGAACGGAGCATTGCGATGAACGCCGGTGTAAATGTTTTTATCGGGAAACCGCTTAATTTTGAAATGATCACGGAGTCACTGAAGAAAGTAATGGCTCTCTAATTATATTGGAAAATTGATGGAAAAGATATTGGTTGTTGATGATGACGTTGACATTTGCACATTGCTCTCCGCTTTCCTGACTAAAAAAGGATTTGAGGTTAGTAAAGCACACAATGCAGGTGGAATGATGAACCTGTTGAAGGAGAAAAAATTTGATGCCGTGCTTTGTGATTTCCGCCTGGGTGATATGGATGGTCTCGAAGCAATCGGTGAAATCAGGAAGATCGACCCTGCTGTACCTGTAATTATTATCACAGGATATTCAGACATCAAAACGGCCGTTACTGTAATCAAGTCAGGTGCATTTGATTATGTCTCCAAACCACTCATTCCGGATGAGATATTGCTGACGATCAGCCGGGCGCTGAAAGCTTCACGCGGTGAAAACGCACCCGTTGAATCAAACTCAAAAAATGAAAAACCAAAGCAAGTCAGGCAGGAAGAAGGTTTTATAACAGGAGTGAGTAAAGAGGCAAATGAACTTTTCAGGCAGATAGATCTTGTTGCACCCACTATTTATAGTGTTATCATCTATGGTGAAAGTGGTTCAGGCAAAGAAGCAGTGGCCCGGATGATTCATGAACGCAGTAAACGATCTGACCAACCCTTTGTAGCACTTGATTGCGGCGCAATCTCAAGGGAACTTGCAGGAAGTGAATTATTCGGACATGAGAAGGGCTCATTTACAGGTGCGATAACTCAAAAAACCGGTCACTTTGAATTGGCAAACGGCGGAACACTCTTTCTTGATGAAGTTGCCAACCTGCCATTTGATGTGCAGACGTTGTTGTTACGGGTAGTGCAGGAACAGACTATGAAACGTATCGGCGGTCTGAAAGAAATAAAACTTGATGTGAGAATTATTATTGCATCAAATGAAAACCTGCAGGAGGCAAACCGAAAGGGAAAATTCAGAGAAGACCTTTATCATCGGTTTAATGAATTCAGTATTCATGTCCCGCCTCTTCGTGAAAGACAAAAAGACCTGATGATTTTTGCCGAACATTTCCTGTCAGTTGCAAACAAGGAACTCAACAAAAAAATCAATGGCTTTGATCCTGATGTGACAGATTGTTTCAGACAATACAACTGGCCTGGAAATATCAGGGAGATGAAAAATGTAATCAAGCGTGCTGCTTTACTTTGTGATGATGAAGTACTGCATGCGAAATTTTTACCGATTGAAATTTCCAACCCGGATAAATTTATGCAACCCGGAAATTCGTTTTCGAATGCTGCCGCAACAACAACAACAGACCTTAAAAGCGCAACCCATGGCGCAGAATATGAAACGATCGTAAAAGTTCTCAAGCAGGTAAACTTCAATAAAAGCAAGGCCGCAAAGCTGTTGAACATTGACCGGAAAACACTCTACAATAAAATGAAAGCATATAACTTGTGATCCGGTATCGGGGAAATACAATGAATAATTTTCCAAATCACATTTTTAAAAATTCCCAAGACCCGGCTGTTTAAATGCTTCCCTTTTTTAAATACAATATCCCGAAATCAGTCCTGTGGCTGATCGGTATTATTTGCGTATTACCTGTTCTGTTGAACATAATGGGTGTCGACTTCGGCACGGTTACCAATAAACTCGATCCATACCAGCTCACTAAAATATCTGAGTATGAACACCAGAGCGGGCTGAAGGATTTTCTGCTCGGCCGGAATTTTCATACAATTTTTGTTTCATTCACAATTGCCATCGCATTTTTGACTGTGATACTGGCCTTTGTCGACTACAGGATAAAAAGAGATGTAAGTACTCCGATCGTCGGCATCGCATTGTTCTGTGCCGGCTTACTGGATACGTTTCACATATTGGTTTCAACACAGGTGATCAATGTTCCTGACCAGCAGATTTATCTCACCGCTTTTACCTGGTTTTTCTGCCGCCTCTTTCACGCTTCCATTTTGATTCTCGGTGTCGGCATTTTCCTGGTCCGCATTGATTTGTTCCGCGAGGAAAACAGGCAGAATGCAAGAAGGTTTGTACTCTATAGCGGAATTGTATTCGTAGCCCTCACACTGCTAACCATCAAAATTCTTTTGAGTAAATCAGAAATAGATATTCTCGGCTACCCAAATAAAAATATTGCCCGTTCCTATGATCTCATTCCGCTCGTACTTTATATTATCTCCGCATTTTTTCTTTTCCCTAAATTTTATGAGTTGCATCCTTCTGTTTTTTCTCAGACGCTTTTGCTGAGTTCCATCCCGTCTATTGCAACGCAGCTTTACATGGCTTTCGGCTCGGAGGAATTGTACGACAACAATTTCAACATCGCACACTTCATGACGGCATTCTCTTACTTCATTCCATTTATCGGGCTCAGTTTTAATTACCTGGAAACGCACAAGAATGAACAGCGTGTCATCAAAGAATTGAACCACGAAGCTGCAAGACGCAGGGGAACACAGGAGATCCTGTCCGGTGTGCTCAATAGCTCCGCCAGCTCCATCATGGGTCTGAAAGCCATCCGCAATTCGGCGGGCCACATTATTGATTTTGAATGGATGATGGTGAATAAGGAAACAGAAAATATTTTTGGAGTCAACCCGGATAAAGTGATCAATAAAAAGATGAGTAAAGAAATGCCCGTGGCCTTTGCCGAAGGTTGGCTGGATCTTTTTATCAGCGTAATAGATGGCGGAAGACCACTCAACCGCGAATATTTTTCAGGCCACTTTAATAAATGGCTGCACATGATGGGAACAAAACTAAATGATGGTATTGCAGTTACCATCAACGATGTCTCAGGTAGGAAGAATGCGCTCAAAGAATTGATGGATGCAGAGAAACTGGCCGTCACCGGTCGTATTTCACGCACCATTGCGCATGAAGTGAGAAACCCGCTCACGAACATTGACCTTTCCCTTGAGCAGGTGAAAGATAGTTTCACTGGCAACAATGAAGAGGCAAAGCCATACCTCGATATCATAGCCAGGAATTCACATCGGATCAACCAGCTGATTACCGAATTGCTTGACTCTTCCAAACCGACACAAATTGAAGTAAAAGCTTGCAATGTCAATTCTTTGCTCGACAATACACTTCAGCTTGCAATCGACCGAATCCATCTGAAGAAAATTAAGCTCGTAAAAGAGTATGGCGAAAATATACCTGTGGTAATGCTGGATGACGAAAAAGTAAAAACAGCATTAATCAATCTCATCATCAATGCAGTTGAAGCAATGGAAGAGGAGAAAGGAATTCTTACTATCAGGACCCGTCAAAGTTCTGGCCGGTGTATCATCGAAGTGGAAGACAATGGCAGTGGCATCAGCAAGGAAAACCTGGAAAATCTTTTCGTTCCATTCTTCAGCAAAAAATCAAAAGGAATGGGCCTCGGACTTACTGCTGCACAAAATATCATCATCACCCACAAAGGAACCATAGACGTGCAAAGCACTGTAGGCAAGGGAACAAAGTTTACGGTGACTTTTTAGGAGCGTTTCTACAATATTAAGATGTGCAAAAAAACAGGCTTACGAAAAGTGAAAAAACACAGTGCTGAAGTCAGAAGCGATTTATGGTGGATATTCCAATTGTAGCCCATCACCTACGAAGCCGACCAATTGCTGCGAAGCAGCAACAGAGCGTTACCCAGCAATAGCGGAAAAAAAAATCAGCGGAGGGCAGAAATATTAGCTTTTCCGTTTCAGTTGCTTAAAAGCTTCTTGACGAAGAATTTTTTTCCGCGGTTTCAATTGCGTTTTTCACGCAATTGAAAATTGCCTTGGTAACGCTGATTTCTTTGGTTACTTTCTTATAAAAGAAAGTGACATGAAAAAAATTGCCTTGGTAACGCTTGATTTCTTACTCCGCTCCAACCGGCTCAAAAGCCCACCGGGCTTTCGCCCTTTCTTATAATAGAAAGTGACAAAAATAAGTTGACTTGGTAATGCTTGATTTTTTTCTTCCCGCCAACAACTCAAAAGCCCACCGGACTTTTCGCCTCGGCAATGGAACAAAATTTACAGTGACTTTTTAAATTTAGGATTTAACAATATCCCATTGTAAACCTCCAAAGTCTTCTTCGCCATTTCTTCCTTCGAAAACTTTTTTACAAATGTGCCTGCATTTGTAATTAATTTTTCACGCAATGAATTTTCTTGAATCATTCTGATCACCTGCTCCGCAAGTCTTGCTGAATCTCCGACCGGTGCAGTAAGCCCGTTGAATTCATTTTTTACGATTTCCGGAATGCCGCCGGCTTCCGTGGTAACAATCGGAATTCCATACGCCATTGCATCAAGCAGCGTGGAGCCCAGGCCTTCTTCTTTTGAAGTATAAAGCAATACATCAAGATCTGCAAAAACATTTTCCAGGTCATAGCGGAATCCCAAAACAAAAACTGTTTGCTGCAATTTCAATTCCGAAATCCTGCTTTCGATCTGTTCGCGCAATGGACCCTCACCTGCAATTATATATTTCGCCTTTGTTTTTTGTGAGAGAATTTCGATCGTGTCAAGGAATGTGAAATAATCCTTGTGTGGGGCAAGGGCAGCAATATTGCCTATTATTTTTTCGTCATCAGAGATTCCAAATTCCTTTCTGATGTTGCCTCGAAACCCTTTGCCGGTAAAGCGTTGCAGGTCGACCCCATCATGTACTGTGACGCATCGTTCCGGGTGTTTAAGTTCCTTGCTTACAATTTCTTTGATCTTGTCTGAAACACAAATTATTTTTTTGATGGAAGAGTGGTTGTATTTCCACCGGGAAAATATATTTCCCTTCAACGGAAAGTCCACTCTCCTCGAAAGTACCAAAGGAGTTTTATTTCCCAGCGCCGCTGCAAGTACTGCCATGCCATGACTTCTTGATGAATGTAAATGGATCAGATCGAATCCGTTTTTATGGCAATGTTTTTTTAACTTCCATGCAGACACAAAATCAAAATCATTTTTAAATCCCAGGGAAATAAACGGAATGCTTTTCTCTGCACACCATTTCTCAAAGGCAGAATTCCTCCTTACCGCAGCATGAGAACTTACACCGAGTTTTTGAAGTTCCTCAATGAGGTAAGCCATTTGCTGTTCGCCTCCCCGCCAGCTTTTTTCAGAACTCAGGTGAAGTATTTTCATTTCATCGCAAAGCAAAGAATAAAACTCAATCGAAAATCTCTAATAACGGATATCAGTCACTCATTTGTTTCAATAGGTAATTGGATTCCCTCCGAATATGAATTTTCCTCTGATTCCCCCGGCTGTTTCCTAATCACTTAATCACCTAATCACCTCATCCCCTCATCACCATTCACCATTCACCATTCACCCAATTAATCTCGCCATTTTTTTCGATCTTCGGTCACTTAATTTCTCCATGTCAGATACTCTACGGCTCACTTTACTCCAGTCCACGCTTCATTGGGAAAACGTGGAAGCAAACCTTCAACTGCTTTCTGAAAAAATTTCAAAACTGAAGGAAGAAACGGATGTTATTATCCTTCCGGAAATGTTCAGTACAGGTTTTACAATGAATGCTGCAAAGCTTGCTGAAACAATGAATGGCAGGGCAGTTGAATGGATGAAGTTCAAAGCCGCGGAGAAAAATTGTGTGGTTACAGGTAGCTTGATCATCAGGGATAAAAATGAAGATGGCAAGGAAGCTTTCTACAACCGCCTGGTATGGATGAAACCGGATGGAGCATTCTTTATTTATGACAAACGACATTTGTTCAGACTTGCACATGAAGAGCAAACCTATACGGCAGGGAAGAATAAAATAGTCATCGATTACAAAGGATGGAAAATAATGCCCCTCATTTGCTTTGACCTCCGTTTCCCGGTATGGAGCAGGCGAACAGAGGAAACGGATTACGATGTACTCATTTACACGGCTAACTGGCCGGAACGAAGAGTCACAGCCTGGAACCAGTTACTCATTGCGCGTGCCATCGAAAACCAATGCTATGTGGCTGGCTTGAACAGGGTCGGCAATGATGGTCATGATGTTTACCACTCAGGCGAATCTGCATTGATCAATTTTAAAGGAGAAAATATTAGTGGAATAGTGCCCCACGAAGAATGTACGGAAACAATTATTTTAACCAAACACGAACTTGATGATTTCAGAAAGCATCTTCCATTTCTCCAGGATGCTGACACCTTCACAATAAAATTGTAGTTTCGAAAATTCTGCTGATAAGAGAGAGATTCCTGATAAAAAAATAAAATGAAAAAAATAATATTGCTATTTCTATTCCTGAATTCAGTTACGGTGTTTGCCCAATCACTTTCGCACCGCATGAGTGAAACAGAAAAATTGCAGATGGGAGATTACCTGCGTACGATTCAGCAAAATCAAACCACCTCGGGAATTATTACTCCACCCACTTCTCCTGTGCGCGCTAGTGCAGAATGGGAAGAAATTGATGCGCTGATTATTACTTGGACGAGCTACACTCCGATTTTAAAAGACATTGTCCGCTATGCGCAAACTGAAACGCAGGTATTAATTGTATGCAGCGATTCTAATGCTGTAATTACCTATCTCACCAGCAATGCAGTCCCACTTACGAATGTGCATTACATCATTGCTCCGTTCAATTCTGTCTGGTGCCGCGATTACGGTCCGTGGAATATATATTCCAACGATGTGGACTCACTTGCATTGATTGACTGGATTTACAACCGCCCCCGACCTAAAGATGATACAATGCCATCGGCAATTAAACGTTACACCGGTTTGCCTATGTACAGCACAACCACTTCGCCATGGGATTTGGTGCATACCGGTGGAGATTTTATGTGCGATGGTTTCGGTACAGGATTTTCTTCGAAGTTAATTTTATCTGACAACACTACGGCAGCCGGGTTTGGCGTTAATCATACAGAAGCAGAGATTGACACAATCATGAAAAATTTCATGGGCATTGATCGATACATAAAAATGGAAACGCTTCCCTTCGATGTCATTCATCACATTGATATGCACATGAAACTGCTCGATGAAGAAACAATCCTGATGGCTGAATATCCACCCGGAGTTGCCGATGGCCCGCAGATTGAAGCAAATCTGAACTACGTGTTGGCGAATTACAGCTCTGTGTATGGAACTCCCTATAAAGTGATCCGCATTCCAAGTCCGCCCGATGCGAGCGGCAATTATCCTGACAATGGCGGTGATTATCGAACGTATGCAAATGCAGTATTCGTGAACAAGACGGTGATACTTCCATTCTACGCAACGCAATACGATACTACTGCAGTAAGAATCTGGCAGGACGCATTGCCGGGTTATCGCATTGTTGGTATCAACTGTAATACAATTATTCCTTCTCTAGGTGCCATTCATTGCATCACCAAAGAAGTTGCCGCTGCCGATCCGCTTTTGATTTCACATCAGGCATTGCACGACACCTACAACACTACAACTCCGTACCAGGTTGATGCGCTGATCAAACACCGCTCAACCATTGCAACTGCATTTGTATATTACCGAACAGATACGTTGATGGCTTACACGCAAACTTCCATGACTTCTGCTGACGGAATTCACTGGACTGGTTTTATTCCTGCACAAACAGCGGGCACACGTGTTTATTATTATGTGGAAGCAACTTCTGTCTCCGGGAAAACACAGGTGCGCCCGATGCCTGCACCGCTTGGCTATTGGAAGTTTGATGTGCTTGGCAACGTCGGCATTGCAGAAAATAAAATTTCTGCTTTCGATCTTGGCACTCCGTTTCCGAATCCTGCAAAAAGTTTTGCGAATGTTTCTATAAGTGTCGGTGCTTCAACTTCAGCAACCATTGAATTGAAAGACATAACAGGAAGAAATGTGCGCGAGATTTTTTCAGGCACCCTAAACAAAGGCCAGCAATTTATTTCTGTTGATGTGCGCAATCTTTCTCCGGGAATTTATTTTCTT